>JBEVLH010000422.1:0-9202 GCA_040509255.1 Hyphomicrobium sp.
GCAAGATCCTGCTGCTGCCCGAGATCCCCAAGGGCGCGACTGGCAAGTTGCAACGTATCGGCCTGGCGCAGAAGCTCGGCCTCGTCTGAGCTATTCAACAGCGCCCGCAATGAAAAAACGCCCGGCAACCACCGGGCGTTTTGTATATTTGAGTCTTCCTAAGCAATCAGCGATCGCCGGCTTCCAGCTGTCGGCTCATCGCCAGCGCCAGCAACGTGCACACCGCGCCGGAGAGCAAATAGCCGCCCGCAGCCATCAGGCCGAAATGACTCGACAGCCAGAGCGCGATGAACGGCGCAAAGCCGGCGCCGAACAGCCAGGCGAGATCCGTCGTCAACGCCGAGCCCGTGTAGCGATAAGCCTTCGCGAAGTTCGAAGCGACGGCGCCTGACGACTGGCCGAACGCCAGACCGAGAAGAATGAAGCCTGACACCATGAACGTGATTTCGCCAACGTCTCCGCCGTTGAGAAGCTGAGGTGCGAAGCCGCTGAACGCAGCGATTGCCGCGGCCGTCGCCGACAGCAGATTTCTGCGTCCGACGCGATCGGCGACATATCCCGACAGCACGATCGTGATCAGCCCGACGATCGCGCCTACGATCTCGATGAGAAGGAAGCGCGACGGGCTCTGCTCCGTATAAAGAAACACCCACGACAGCGGAAACACCGTGACCATGTGAAACAACGCGAAGCTCGCGAGCGGTGCAAACGCCCCGATCACGACGTGATAGCCCTCTTTCTTCAGCGTCTCGCCGATCGGCATCGGCTCGAGTTCCTGCTGCTCGAAGTGCTCGATATACTCCGGGGTGTCGACCATGCGCAGTCGCGCGAACAGCGCGACGACGTTGATCGCAAAAGCGACGAAGAACGGATAGCGCCAACCCCAATCGAGGAAATCTTCGGATGAAAGGTTGGCCGCGAAATAGGCGAACAGCGCCGCAGCCACCATCAGGCCGAGCGGCGCCCCAAGCTGTGGGATCATGGCATACCAGCCGCGACGGGCCTCGGGCGCGTTCATGGCAAGCAGCGACGGCAGGCCGTCCCATTCGCCGCCGAGCGCGAGGCCCTGTCCGATCCGGAACACGGCGAGCAGAAGCGCCGATACCCATCCGATTTGCTCATAGCCCGGCAAAAAGGCGATGGCGACGGTGCACGTTCCGAGTAGGAACAGCGTGATCGTAAGCTTCACCGCCCGCCCGTAATTGCGGTCGATGGCCATGAACATGACGGTGCCGACCGGACGCGCGACGAATGCCAGCGCGAAGATGGCGAAGGAATAGAGCGTGCCCGTCAGCGGATCGAGATACGGAAACACCAGCTTCGGAAAAACCAGCACCGAAGCGATGGCATAGACGAAAAAGTCGAAAAACTCCGACGTTCGCCCGATGACGACCCCGATCGCGATTTCGCCGGGGTTGACGTCGCCGTGCCCGGAGGTCGGTTTTGAACCCTGTCCGAACGTAGCTGAGGCTTCACTCATCGGCCGCCCTTCTCCTTAAACCCGCTCGGGCCGCGCGCAAAATATTCGCGAGGCTCGCTTTTAGCTTCTTGTCCCGGACTGCACATCGGCGGCATTAGGCAAATTGTCCAATGTGCCAATGCCGCAGAGGCGGCATTCGAAGCGCTTTACGCTTGTTCCACAGGCATTTCGGTCCGAGGCCGTGGCGCAGAAAAAAACCGCGCCACTCGCAGCCTTTGGTCGGCGGCGCGAGCGAGGGAGATACTATACGCTTGTTAGGGATTTGCGGAGCGCTTCACGGTCATAATTTTTGCTCGCTGCCAGACACCCGACAGCCACTGATGGCGGGGATACCGGATCTTGCGAAGCAACAACTTCACGCGGTCGTCCCAGGAAGGGCGAACTTCGATCAAAACGCGACGTCTATTATCCCGTGAACCCGGCAAGGGACTCTCCGCGAGGGCAATGCCGGAATAATAGACACGTCGAGCTTAAACCCACGTTCCGTAGATTGTCGGGATTTTAAGCTCCGTACACGGCCAAATTCGAGTTGCAAAACCAACGCCGAGACAGTCGCTAGCTGATAATATTCCTAACGGTTCATGTCGTGCCGGTCGGTCGCCATCGGCGCCGGGGGAGGCATGGTCATGGTGCCATCTTCCGCACCCGACTCGTCCTTCACATCGCGATGGTGAGCATTCCCACGGTCGATCGGACGAACAGGCGCACTCTCGTAGGCCTTCTCGGCCTTTTCCTGCAGGCGAATGCTTTCAGGAACGGAATCGGCGACCGCCACCGTCATTACCGACGGAAGCGCAAATCCCGTGGCGACGACCAACGACCATCCCTTGGTGAGTTTGCGATGATGCTGCATTTCAAAAGCTCCTCGGCCCTCAAAAGTCAGTCCTCGACTGACAAAATACTGGAAAGGCCGCAGACTTTCAAACGGATCAACCACTTTCATCCGTTAGGCTTATGACTGTCGGACAACATCGCCGAATAAGAGCGAAATTCCCCGGATGTTTACGAATAGTAAACTACTTGGATCAAACTCTCTGACAGGCCTCTGAAAAAGCCGATAAAGTTTCGCGCATACTGGCTTCAAATCTTTTTCAATTCGATCAGCCCAATGTCCAAACTCCCAGCTCCCCCAGACCCAAGTCCTGGCGCCAGCAATCCCTTTATGCTGATGGTCTTGTGCGCTGCCCTCGTTGGCTTAGCAGCCTGGACCATCGTCCTTATCGGCTGACGCCGCCTGGCCGAACAAAATCAGCCCTCGCGCGTTTGGTGGCAAGACGATGCTTGCGGTCGTGCGCAGAACCTCCATTTTAATCGGTGATCGGCGTTTTCGACCGACAAAAGGATTTACGCCATGCGTAACGTACTTCTTGCGGCTGCTGCAGCCGCTATCGCAACAACCACAACTGCGGCTTACGCCCAGTCCACCGACTCGCCGCCGTCTTCTGGTGGTCCAGGAATCGTGACTCCTCCGAGCACGGGGATGAGCAGCGGTGATTCCGGCAGCATCGGCTCTCCGAATTCGACCTACCCCGGTAGATTGCGTGATTTCAACAACCCGGCCGCCTCGTATGGAAACGGCTATAGAGCTGGTCGGCCTTATGGTAGCCCCGGCGTGAATTCCGGCGGCGTGATCCGACGCTAACGCCAGGTTTTTTCGAATTCGCGTTTAATTTTTCCGGTATGCACGGCCTTCTGCTTCGGAATTGACGATTGGGCGAATTGTCCACTTCGCCTTGCCGTTCAACGGTCCTAAATCAACTCCGCAATGTTTCATCGGATTGCATGTGGAATTGTCCTCCAGACAACCCGTGTGCGCCGATTGATGCGTTGTCGTTTGCGGTGTTGCTTTCCCTCTTCCCAATACGCCGCATTCAGCTGAACATGAAAAACGTCCGACGCGGTCGGCGGCCGATCGAGGTCCGCCAAGCGCGCCGTGGTGTTGAGCCGAGGGGCCGGTATGATAACGACCGCATCTGCATTGAGTGCCTTTGAGTTGGCCCGAATTCAGTTCGGCTTCACGATTTCGTTTCATATTATCTTTCCAGCCATCACCATCGGCCTCGCATCCTATCTCGTCGTGCTCGAGGCCCTCTGGGTCTGGAAGAAAGACACGGTCTTTCGCGATCTTTATCACTTCTGGTCGAAAGTCTTTGCCATCAACTTCGGCATGGGCGTCGTCTCCGGCGTCGTGATGGCTTACCAGTTCGGAACCAACTGGAGCTACTTCACGGCTTTCGCCGGCAGCGTCACCGGCCCGCTCCTGACCTATGAAGTTCTGACCGCGTTCTTCCTCGAGGCCGGATTTCTCGGCGTTATGCTGTTTGGCTGGGACAAGGTCGGCCCCGGTCTTCATCTCTTCGCGACGGCTATGGTGGCGCTCGGGACTTTGATCTCGGCCACCTGGATCCTGGCGTCCAACAGCTGGATGCAGACGCCTCAGGGATTCGAGATCGTCAACGGCCGCGTCATTCCCGTTGACTGGCTGAAAATCGTTTTCAACCCGTCATTTCCCTACCGTCTCGTCCACATGGTGCTGGCGTCCTTTCTCTCGACCGGCTTGTTCGTCGGCGCTTCAGCGGCATGGCACCTCTTGAGAGGCCGCTCGACGCCCGCTGTCCGCACCATGTTCTCGATGGCAATGTGGCTCATCGCTGTGTTGGCCCCGATGCAGATCCTCGCCGGCGACCAGCATGGCCTCAACACACTGAAGTACCAGCCCGCGAAGATCGCTGCGATTGAAGGCGACTGGCAAAGCACCCCAGGCGAGAGCGCGCCGCTGATACTCTTCGGCTGGCCCGACATGGCAGCCGAAACCACGCGCTATGCCGTCGAGATCCCTTATCTCGGCAGCCTCATCCTCACACACAGCCTCGACGGCAAGGTTCCCGGACTTAAGGAATTCCCCCCGCAGGATCGCCCGAATTCAACGGTCGTGTTCTGGACGTTCCGCGTAATGGTCGGGCTCGGAATGCTGATGCTCACACTTGGCGCCTGGAGCCTGTGGCTTCGCTGGCGGAAAAGGCTGTTCTCCTCGACGCTCTTTCTGCGCGCGAGCCTCGCCATGGGACCCGCCGGTTTGATTGCCTTGCTCGCGGGCTGGCTAACAACGGAGATCGGCCGCCAGCCGTGGATCGTCTACGGCGTCATGCGTACCGAACAGGGTGTCTCCAATCACTCCGTGCTTGCCTTGTCGATCAGTCTGGGAGCGTTCGTCGTTTCATACGTCTTCATCTTCGGCATGGGCATCGCCTACATCATGAAAGTCGTCGCGCAAGGGCCAGACGAAGGCGGCGGTGGCCATCAGCCGGACGCCGATGTCGATCCGCATTTGCGCCCCTCGCGGCCCTTGTCGGCCGTCAAGGACAAGATCGAAATACCGGCGTTTGCACCGGCTCGGGGAGATTGACGCCATGGATTCCGGGATTGATCTTCCGCTGATCTGGGCCGCCATCATCGGTTTTGGCCTGATGATGTATGTCATCATGGACGGCTTCGACCTCGGTATCGGCATTCTGTTTCCCTTTTTGCCGGACCGCACCGACCGCGATACCATGGTCAACACCGTCGCGCCGGTCTGGGACGGCAACGAAACCTGGCTCGTCCTCGGCGGCGCGGCATTGCTCGCCGCATTTCCGCTTGCCTATTCCGTCGTTCTATCCGCGGTCTACCTGCCGATCATCGCCATGCTGATCGGTCTGATCTGCCGCGGCGTTGCATTCGAATTCCGCTTCAAGGCCGACGACGCCCATAAGCCGCTCTGGGACAAAGCCTTCATGGGCGGCTCTTATCTCGCGACCTTTTCCCAGGGCATCGTGCTCGGCTCTTTCATCAACGGCTTTCAGGTGACGAACGGCGCCTATTCCGGCGCCGCGCTCGATTGGCTGACGCCCTTCAGCATCTTTTCAGGCTTTGGATTGATCGTCGCCTATGCCCTCCTCGGCACGACCTGGCTCATTCTGAAAACCGAAGGCGCGCTGCAACAGCGTATGCGCGAGCTTGCCAAATTCGCCGTGTTGGCTCTGCTTGCGACCATCGCCATCGTCAGTCTGTGGACCCCTCTCGCACATCCCGAGATCGCCGAACGGTGGTTCTCGTACCCGAATATCGTGTTCTTCTCGCCGGTCCCGATCCTCGTCGTGCTTGCCTCGGGCGCGATCCTCTGGAGCATCCGGCGCGACGTTCACGCCGCCCCTTTTATCTTGGCCCTGGTGCTTGTTTTCCTCGGCTACAGCGGGCTCGGCATCAGCCTCTGGCCGAACATCGTCCCGCCGTCGATCTCCATTTGGGATGCGGCCGCCCCACCGCAAAGCCTGGGCTTCACGCTTGTGGGCGCGCTCTTCATCATCCCGTTCATCCTGTTTTACACGGCGTGGGCCTACCACGTGTTCCGCGGCAAGGTGAAAACCGGCGAAGGCTATCACTGATGACAGCGCGGCCAACCGAATCCGAACGCCCTTCATGGTCGCGACGTTTCGGATGGCTCCTGCTGATCTGGACCCTGAGCGTTTTGGCGCTCGCCGTCGTGGCGGGCGTCATCCGTCTCATCATGACGGCAGCCGGCCTGACGGTCTGATCGATGGAATATGATCTCGAGTGGCCGCGTCAGCCGATTGCCGACTGCTCGGTGGCGGGCCGCGCGAGATGCCAGAACGCTTTCGTCACGCTCTCGTACACATCCCGCTTGAACGGTACGATGAGACCCGGGACAGTTTCGATAGGCGCCCAGCGCCACGTATCGAACTCGGCCTTCGTCCCAACCTTGGGAGAAATATCGATGTCGCTGTCGCTGCCGAGATAGCGCATCGCGAACCACTTCTGCCGCTGGCCGCGATACCGCCCTTTGAGCGCAACCCCGAGCAGGCTCTGGGGCAGCTCGTAGCTCAGCCAATCCGGATGCTCCGCCAGGATTTCGACTTGTGTCGCCCCTGTCTCTTCGCGCAATTCGCGAAGCGCCGCGATGCGCGGGCCTTCGAATTTCTCGATCCCGCCCTGCGGCATCTGCCAGATGTGGGGTTGATCGCCTGCCCACTTGGGCCGCCGCCGCCCGATCCAGACCAGCCCGTCCCGATTTAGCAGCATGATGCCGACGCACGTCCGGAACGGCAGTGCGTCACGCGCCAGGCTCGATGAATCAGGCAGCAAGGTCATTCGTAGCGGAACCCCTTGGTCGTCTAAGCTAACACTGATTCGTCAATCGTACAGAAAATCATAGCAGCTATATGACATTAGACTGTCATATTCCGGATTATCCCCACAAGCGGCTTTTTCGGGCAAAACAGAAGCGGGAAGGTGCCAAACCGCAACCTCCATTAGTCGGCCTTCCTTAGTCGGATAGACGGCGCGCGAGCGGAGCGAACTCGGCAACAACCTCCCGATAAACCTCTCGCTTGAATGGGACGATCAGATCGAGAAGCGCCTCGGGCCGAACCCAACGCCACTCGACGAATTCCGGTTCCAGCCCAGCCGCAGGCACGATGTTGATTTCGCCGTCGTCGCCTGTGAAGCGATACGCAAACCACATCTGCTTTTGCCCGCGATAGCGGCCGCCCCAGGCAACACCGATCAATTCCGGCGGCAGGTCGTACGTCACCCAATGCGATAGCTCGCCGATCTGCGTGACGGAAACGATCGCTGTTTCTTCGAAGAGTTCGCGCCGGGCAGCAGTGGCGGCATCCTCGCCGGGATCGATGCCTCCTTGCGGCATCTGCCACCAGTTGCCTCTTCCTTCGGCATCGCCGGCAATGTCGGCGCGTCGCCCGACCCAGACGAGCCCCGCCTGGTTGATCACCATTTGCCCGACGCAGGGGCGATAGGGAAGGCTTTCTGCTTCGACGGTGGGTCTGGAGTGCTCGGTCATGCTTGTATCCGGGGTTTGATGCTCGCGCTCGATAGCATGAAGGGCGCCGGATGAGGGCGCCCTTCGAACTGTCTCGATACTGTCGGCCACACCTTAGTTCGGCGTGACCTTCTTATCGTCGTCAGACGACGACGGGATCGGCGCCTTGTCCTTACTGTCACCGTCGGAAGGCTTTGCTCCCGCAGGCTGACCCGGCGTGGCGCTCGACGTCTCCGGACCCTTCGCCTTGCCGTCGAGGAAGCTGATTGCATACTGCAACTGCGTATCCTTGTCGGCATCCTTTGCAACGTAGGACGGCGAGCCCGACGGTTCGGCCAAGTCGTCATCCTTCGTCTGGTCGCTGCCATCGGGGTTCTTCAAGTGACCACGGAGGCTGGCTTCGCCACGCGGCTTGTCGGCTGCGATCTTTTCCTTGATATCATCCGGCACGGCCTCGTCGACGGCGATATCCGGATCGATACCCTTGGCCTGGATCGACCGGTTGGACGGCGTGTAGTAGCGAGCCGTCGTCAAGCGGATCGCGCCGTTGGCACCGAGCGGAATGATCGTCTGCACCGAGCCTTTACCGAACGAACGCGTGCCGATGACGGTCGCACGCTTGTGGTCCTGCAGGGCACCCGCAACGATTTCCGAAGCCGACGCCGAGCCGCCGTTGATCAGCACGACCATTTTCTTGCCGTCGGTGATGTCGCCCGGACGGGCATTGGCCCGCTGCGTCTCTTCGTTGTTGCGGCCCTTGGTCAGCACAATCGCGCCTTGCTCGAGAAAGTCGTCAGAGACCGCGATAGCCTGATCGAGAAGACCACCGGGATTGTTGCGAAGATCGATGATGTAGCCCTTGACGTTCGGGCCGATCTGCTTGTCGAGCGTGTCGATCGCCTTCACGAGATTGGCATGCGTCTGCTCGTTGAAGGTGGAGATCTTCACGTACCCGATGTCACCCTCGACATGCGATTTGACCGGGTTGATGCGGATGACATCGCGCGTGACCTTGACGTCGAACGGCTCGTCCTTGCCCTTGCGCACGACCGTCAGCGTAATCGGCGTGTTGACCGGACCGCGCATCTTTTCGACCGCCTGCTCGAGCGTGAGGCCCGAGATCGCCTCGTTGTCGAGATGCGTGATGAGGTCGTTGGCTTGCAGGCCGGCCTTCGATGCCGGCGTGTCGTCGATCGGGGAGACGACCTTGATGACGCCGTTCTCCATCGTGACTTCAATCCCGAGGCCGCCGAACTCGCCGCGGGTCTGAACCTGCATGTCGCGGAAGTTCTTCGGGCTCATGTAGGACGAGTGCGGATCGAGCGACGACAGCATGCCGTTGATCGCTGACTCGATGAGCGCGGTGTCGTCCGGCTTGTCGACATAGTCGGAGCGGACGCGCTCGAGCACGTCGCCGAATAGATCGAGCTGCTTATAGAGCTCGGAATTCTGCGATGATGTCGCTGAATATGTCTGGGTGACGTTGAGGAGCGTCGTCGCCCCGGCCAAACCCGTCATCAGCAGGAATGTCCAGAATGCATAGTCTGTCTTGCGCATTAGCCTTGTACCTTCTGCTGACCTGATGCCCACCAGGGATCGGGATCGATAGGACGCCCATCTTTACGAAGTTCAACGTACAATACGGGTCCGCTTACTGGTGTCGCAGACGACGAATTCCTTTGCCCGCCACTCATTGTACCGACAGGCTCGGCGGTCAGCACGAACTGTCCCGGCTGGACGTCGATCTGCGATAACCCGGCGAGCAACATATGATAGCCGTCGCCAGCGTTGATGATCAAGAGTTGCCCGTAGCTGCGAAATTCTCCGGCGTAGACAACCCAGCCATCACATGGCGACGTAACTTGGGCGGAAAATCGCGTCTCGAT
>JBEVLH010000423.1:0-2506 GCA_040509255.1 Hyphomicrobium sp.
TCTTCATCCACGGCGGTCCGTTTGCCAACATTGCACACGGCTGCAACTCCGTGCTGGCGACTAGGACGGCGATGAAGCTTGCTGACTATGTCGTGACCGAAGCCGGTTTCGGCGCCGACCTCGGGGCGGAAAAATTTTTCGACATCAAATGCCGGAAGGCCGGCATCTCGCCATCCGCGGTCGTCATCGTCGCCACGGTACGCGCGCTCAAGATGCATGGCGGCGTCGCGAAGGACGATTTGAAGACCGAGAACCCGGCGGCCGTTGCCAAGGGCTGCGAAAATCTCAAGCGCCATATCGAGAACGTCGGCAAATTCGGCGTTCCGGCTGTGGTCGCGGTGAACAAGTTCATCACCGACACGGACGCCGAAATCGCCGAAGTTCAAAAGGCCGCTGAAGGTATGGGAACGAAGGCCTACCTGTGCACGCACTGGGCCGACGGCGGCAAGGGCACGGAAGCGTTGGCCCACCACGTCGTCAAGATCCTCGACGAGGGCAAGGCGAACTTTAAGCCGCTCTACCCCGACGACATGAAGCTTCGCGACAAGGTCAAGACCATCGCGACCGAGATCTATCGCGCCGCCGACATCTCATGCGAACCGAGTGTCGAAACTCAGTTCAAGGATTTGGAAGCTGCGGGCTTCGGCCACTTCCCCGTCTGCATGGCCAAGACGCAGTATTCGTTCTCGACCGATGCTGCCAAGCGCGGCGCGCCGACGGGCTTCATTGTGCCGATCCGTGAGCTTCGACTGTCGGCTGGCGCAGAGTTCGTCGTCGTCGTCACCGGCGAGATCATGACAATGCCCGGCCTGCCGAAGGTCCCGGCCGCCGACTCGATCCGCCTGGACGATAAGGGCCAGATCCAAGGCCTGTTCTAAAAAGGGAGCAGTTTATCACCCCGGGCGAGCCTTCTGGCGAGACCCGGGCAGCGGCCGCTCCGCCGGGGGGACAGAGATGGATGACGGTCTGATACATATCAGCCATACGGGCAGGCCCTACCGCGGGCCGCCCCGCCTCTGTTAGCAAGATCGCACGCTTCATCCCGGACACGTCGATTTCGAATGCGCGTTCTCGCGATCCTCGCCACCAGTTGCTTCGTGAGTTCGATGTCGATGCGGATCATCGACCCGGTCGTGCCTGACATTGCCAGAGACCTGCAGGTAGATACGGCATCCGTGGCGATGCTGGCGTCGCTTTATGCCTTTCCGTATGCGCTCGCGCAGCCCGTGCTCGGAGCTTTCGGCGATGTCTTTGGCAAGGCCCGCATCATCAAGATCGCGCTCGCGATCCTGGCCACATGCTTGGCAGCATCGGCTTTCGCCCCGACCATCACCACGCTGTCCCTCGCCCGGCTTATTGGCGGGGCGGCAGCCGGCGGCATAATCCCCTTGGCATTTGCGATTGTCGGCGACCAATTCGCGATGTCCGAGCGCCAACTCGCTCTCTCCCGCGTGTTGACCGCGATTATCGCGGGCCAACTGACAGGATCGATAGGCTCAGGCTTCATAGCGTCGTTCTTCGGCTGGCGGATCGCAACGGCCGCCGCCGCCGCGCTGACGGTTTTGGCGTTTATCATCACCGTCTGGCAGTTGAGACCTGCTCCGCGTCCGCGCCCGAGCGAATTCCGCCGCGGCGAGTTCCTCGACGGCTATCGGGCCGTCTTTGCAAATCCACGCTCAGTCGTCTGCTTCTGCGCGGTCTTTGTCGAAGGCATCGTGATATTCGGACTGTTTCCCTACGTCGCGGTCCTGCTTGAACAGCGCGGAGCTGGCGGCTTGAAGGAGGCGGGGCTGGTGCTCGCGGGCTTCGGCATCGGCGGCTTCGCTTATACGGCGCTCGTAAGGTTCATGCTCGGCCGCCTTGGCTTCTACAGATTGATCGTGGCAGGCGGCATTGTCTCAGGTCTTGGACTGGTGCTGCTCTCGGTAGGAACGTCGTGGCCTGCCGAGATGGCAATCTTCATGATCGTGGGCATCGGCTTCTACATGATCCATAACTCGCTACAGACCCAGGCGACTGAACTTGCACCCTTCCATCGTGGCTCGGGCGTCGCCGCGCACTCGTTTTTCGTTTTCCTGGGGCAAGCCTTCGGACCCATTATCTACGGTGTGGCGCTCACATCGGCTGGGACGCTTTGGACCCTGATTGTTGCCGGCTCGATCATGGCCCTTCTGGGCATGGCGACGGCCTGGGGGCTGCGTGCGAGATCGAACCTACCGCTCCCCGAAGTTGTCGATCCGGCGGCACTCTAGGACCGCGGATCAGGACCAATGGACGACGCGGAATGGCGCCTTGCCGTAAATTTATGCGGGCTACGCCGCAGCCTGCATATTTCGGAAGCAAATTGATGCTGTTGTGATTAGGTAGGTGCAGCATTTCCAGCGTTTGCCTAAAGTGGCCTGGGGTTTGCGATACCGATCCGAAAAGACTGCTGAACGGGAGGATTGTTTTGGTCGTGCCATTCGATGAGATGAACGGCTTTGGCGGCGAGGTCCGCGCTCCCTAT
>JBEVLH010000424.1:0-19466 GCA_040509255.1 Hyphomicrobium sp.
GCGGGAGACCCTGCCCATCGCCGGCTTCGCGCTCGACGGTACGAAGTGGGATGGGCTCTACGTCGGCCGACGCAAGGGCGGTGAGCTGGTCTATGCCGGAAAGGTCGACCACGGCTTCGACAAGGTTTCGGCCTCCGACCTGAAAAAGCGCCTCACGCCGCTGGTCCGAAAGACACAGGCGTTCGCGAAGCGGATCTCGCACAAGGGTATATGGGTCGAGCCGAAGCTATTCGCCGAGATCGAGTACCGCGCGAAATCTGCCGAAGGAAAGGTCCGGCATCCATTCTTCAAGGGCCTTCGCGAAGATACATGAGGACTGCGACGTGCGCCCGGTATTCCAAAGCGATGCTTGTGTTGACCGGTCGCGTTCAAATCTAGAGATCATGCAATTAACCGGGATTCAGTACTTTGCGATCCGGCCTCGCGTTGCCACGTAATCAGCACGATACTGTTCGACCGCGTCTCCGGCATCAGTTTCGTCGAGATCGACGGCCCCTCGTACGTATCGCGAGCGATGAGGCGAGCGCTGGCGAGATAAAGGACGATTTCGCGCTCATGATTGCCGACATCGCGAGCCGGATCCTGCACCGCTAAGTCGAATTGGCGGTCGTGCTGCCCAAGGCTGCAATAACACGGTGGACGTGCCATGCCCAAGATGCGCCGGAAGGCCGATCTGCCCCGGAATATCTGCGCCGCTTGCGCGCGGCCCTTCACCTGGCGCAAGAAGTGGGCAAGGGACTGGGACAAAGTGAAGACCTGCTCGGAGCGTTGCAAGGGCGAGCTTCGTCTCGGGCGCACAGGCCTGTCCGGTCAGCCACCAGTGCAGTGAATGCAGTCAACCTCGTGCGCGCTTCAGCACATCCCGCAACCGATCGCGTTCCTTTTCCCATCGAGCATCCTCGGCCCCTGCTTTATTTTCGACGGCTTGGCGCTCGGCAGCGATGACCGCGGCTGTCCTGTCATGCTCGCGCTCGGCCGCATCGAGAGCGTGTTGAGCCTTGTCGATGGCAGCTTGACGGCGTTCACGCTCCCGCTGCGCGACGGCCGCCTGCCGGGCTCGGTCGCGATGGCGGCGCGTTTCCTCCCGCTCATAGGACTGGGCAGCCTTGCGCTCCGCGGCCGTGTCTGCTGGACGCGCCGCGCCGGGCTTCCGCGCCGGCGACTTGAGTTTCGCGCCCGACAGCTTGCTGCCGCGGCCAAGGCCAGTGGGCAGTCCGGCATGCTCTCCAAAGGGCCCGCTTGAACCGACCGGCCGCTTGAGGACCACCCCCGGCTTCGCCATGGTTGCGGCGATGACGTCCGGATCGTCACTTTCAATGGCGGCACCTTGATGGAAGAGATTGCTGTCGGCGCCCCACGCTTCCAGCGCCGCCTTCATTGATGGCGCCGCGATCGCCTGGTCGAAGAAGCCCAGCGAAGTCTGGTAGGTCTTGAGTTTTCGCGCCATGGCTTATTTTGCGAGCCGCGATTCCCCAAAGCAAGCAAGTAGGGTGGCCGGCCCTGGATACACCTGCACGCACCCGGCCTGCCGCAACGAGACTTCCGTAAAGCCGCCTGATAGTACGCCGATCGTCGCGATTCCCACCTTGCCCGCTGCTTCGGCGTCGTACGGCGTGTCGCCGATCGCGATCGCGTCGCCGGCTTCCGTACCGAGCTTGTTCAAAGCCACTTCGAAGATGTCGGGCGCCGGCTTGGATTGCTCGACATCGTCCGACGACGTTGTCACGTCGATTAGATCGGCGATGTGCGCGATTTCGAGATACTTGTCGAGTTCATCCTTCTTGGCGGAGGACGCCACGGCGATGCGTAGTCCTGCATCGCGTACGCGTCGCAGCAGATCGGGCACCGCGGAGAAGGGGCGCACCAGCGGCAGATATTCGCCTTTGAAACGCTTGCCGCGCCACTCCTCCAATTCCATTCCGTGGTTTTGCTGCGCTTCGGCGGAAAGGAAATGCGGGATCAGCTTGTCGCCGCCCTTGCCGATCTGGCCCCGCGCCTGCTCGAAGCTGACGTGGTGCCCGAACTTCACCATCGCCTCGTGCCAGGCGAGCGCGTGGAGGTCGACCGAGTCGAGAAGGGTCCCGTCGACGTCGAAGATTGCGGCCTTGGGCATTCAGGATCCTCCTGGGCGGGTCCGCCCGATCTTCGCGTACCAGTCTGCATAGGGCGTGTTCTTTGCCATGTGCCGGTTCAGGTCCGGCGAGCCGTCATCCCACCAGACCGGGCCACGCTCGCCGAGGGCATGCTTCACCTCGTCGACGGTCTTGTGCGCGATGGTCTCAGCCTTTGGGTCGCTCTTCTGCTTGGCATCCCGCACTGCTCGTCGGGCCGCCATCAACCTGATGACGAGGTCGGACCGCTCCGCCTCTCCGAGTGCCGGGTTAGCCATGCGCCAGAGGCGGCCGCGGACGGCGAAGTAGCGGCCGTCCGGCGTCACCGGATGCTTCACCGGTCAGGCCGACTTCCGGCGTGCTCCAGTTGCAGACTTCTTTGCAGCCGCCTCCTTTGCCGGTTTCTTGCCGGAGATCGGCATCAGCATCTCCTTCTGGCCGGGCGCCGCCTTCTTCGTCTTCTTGGCTGGCTTCTTTGCAGGTTCAGGCCTTGCAGCGCTGCCACCGATGCTCTTCCGTAGCGCGTCCATCAGATCGACCACGTTCTCGCCGCTCGGGCGGGCCTTCGCGGTGATCGGCTTGCCGGCACGCTTCTGGTTGATGAGATCGATCAGGGCTGTTTCGTACTGGTCCTCAAACTTGTCCGGCTCAAAGTGGCCCGCCTTCTGCTCGACGATATGCCTGGCTAGATCAAGCATGTCCTTCGTGACCTTCACGTCCTGGATATCATCGAAGTATTCAGCTGCATCGCGGACTTCGTATGGATAGCGCAGCAGCGTTCCCATAAGGCCCTTGTCGAAGGGCTCAAGCGCGATGATGTGCTCGCGGTTGGTCAAGACAACACGGCCGATCGCGATCTTGTTCATCTCGCGGATGGTCTCGCGGATCACCGCGAAGGCGTCGTGGCCGATCTTGCCGTCGGGACGCAGGGAGTAGGGGCGGATCAGGTAACGGGGGTCGATCTCGCTGCGGTCGACGAACTCGTCGATCTCGATCGTGCGTGTTGATTCCAGCGCGACATTCTCAAGCTCGTCTTTCGTCACCTCGATGAAGGTGTCGGTGTCGACCTTGTAGCCCTTGATGATGTCCTCGTTGGCGACCTCCTCGCCGGTGTCAGCGTCGACCTTCGCATACTTGATGCGGTGGCCGGTCTTCCGATTGAGCTGGTTGAAGGAGACTTTCTCGGATTCGGATGTGGCCGGGTACAGCGCTACCGGACAGTTGACGAGCGAAAGGCGCAGGAAGCCTTTCCAGTTAGCGCGGGGGGCCATGGTGCGCGATACTCCGAAACATAGGAAGGTTCGGATTCAAGACGATCGAGGGGCCTTGGTTCCGACATCTCACCACCAGCCATCGGTCATTTTTTTCGTTTGAAGCCACGGCCTGACTCGACTCGTTGTTCTTGATATGTTCTTATCCAAAGAATGACGGACCGACCCGCAAGCTGGCGCATGCCGACCCCAAAGCAGATGGAAAAGCTCGCTGCTGTTGTCGGCAGAGGGCCGCGTAGCTCACCCAAATCCAGTCCCGGCGATCCGATGCCTGCCGAATACTGGGAAGCTTTGCTGAAAAACCCGTTGGCCGACGCCAGTCCAAAGCTGCAAGGCCCGCCGGTCCGGACGCTGCGGCTGTCGGAGGTACCGCGGCACTTGCTTCGAGTTTCGTGTACCCGGTGTGATCGGATCGTCGAGATCCAGAAGGCTGACGCTATCCGTCTCTACGGGCCCACGGTTCTCTGGAAGGACGTCGGCCAGCGCCTTTTGGACGAAAGCTGTCAGCTCCGGACTGGAAGTCATGAAGACGACGGCTGCTGGCCCACGTTCGAGTAGTCGCCGGCCGGTCCCGTCTGAATTCTGGATGTCCGGATGGCGCCGAAACACGACCCCATGCCTCTCTCCAATGGTAACCGCAACGCCATTAACAAGGAGCCCGGCAATGCGCTCGCGATGACAGGCATCCTGCCTCTCAGTCGGCCGAGGCTCGCGTCAAGGGCGAGGCCTTGAAACGTACGGCTGACGGACTGCCCTGCAAGTGCTGGAACGAGCGGATATTAGTCGACTGAGAACCTATCGATCCCTCGCCATCTCTCGACCAGGCGATCGGCGGCTATCTTTGGCTGGAGATCGAGTGTTCACGCTGCAAGACCAGATGGAATGTCGACCTCGCCGCGCTGCGCCATCCGCCAACGACAATGGTCCACGATCGGGGCCGGCCGGCTCCGTTGCAGCAAATGCTCCAAGGCTAACCGCCGTCCCGCGGCGCTCTGCTGCAGCGTGCGCCGCGGTCCCGCTACCCCGCCTCGGAGCCCTGACGATGTGCAATCTCTGTACGTCACACCAATCAGGCTGCGATCAGTCCGCTGTTCCGTGGTCAAAAGATGCGTCGGAAATTGTGCCGCCGATGCCGGGCGTGTTTCCAGGCTATCGGGAGCAGCCAATTCTCGTCCGAAACAGAAGCCAGCTGCGCGATGTGGGGTGCCGACGTCGGCTCCCGCGGGAGCCTTCGACAAACATCACGTTGCATACTTCGTCGAAAGGGGTTCAGAGAGCTGTTGCTTGTCCGCCCCGTCGAACGATGAAAGCGCGACTGCCTGGGGTGCACAGCCAAGCGTGCAGCCTGACTTGCTAATTCCAGCGACGCTGTGCTCCTCGAGCATATGCGTAGCGTGGATTGATACCGCATGACAAATTACGGCCAGAAGCCGAAGCCTGGCATTCAGCGAAATTTCGATACTGACAATCGCCCGGATACCCGACGCCGCGACCCTGGAGACAGTATTGGAACTCGGCAGCCACAACCGGCGCAGTGCCCAGGGCGCTGAGGCTCGCAGCAGCGACAGCGGCAAGTAGTAAGTTTCGCATAAGACTTCTCCTTGAATGTGCAAACGGCCGGCTTGTAAGCACTGACAACCCGTAAGAAGGCGATCCGCCGGGAGAGATGCGCCGCAACATGAGATACGCTCGGCGGACAGCGCCGTTGCTAATTGCAAAGTTAAATAATCGTCATGCTTGCAAGCATCCGCAGCTCACCAGTATCAGATGTCGCGCCTTTTGCGTTCCGACCCGCTATCCAGTTCGGCGCGGGGCTTTACCGTTCTTGCCCGCCGCGCACAGCGATGGCTAATACAGCTCGGATTGCGCCGGCCCTGTCCGGTATGTTGCGGAAATCCTTCTGCGTAATTTATCGTCCATGCCGTCGTGCAGGCCTACGACCGGCGGTAAAAGGTCGTTTCGTGAGATCGAAGCAATCGAAACGTCTCACAAAATGACTTCCTGCGACGCTGGCGTAGGCTACCCGCTTTTCATTGTAGCTGGCTCGTCCCCGCCATCGATCTTGGCATTGACGTCGGCTAGTTGACCGAAGGCCACAATTTGAAAGCGTAAAGCGCTTCACAAGGGCGGTGGCTTTCGCTGGTGCAAATAACTGGGATTGAATTGGCTTAACCGAACGAGCCCGTCCCAATCGAAAATCTGAAGGCGCCCCCTCTCGAACGAACAGGTCCGCGAAATACGCAGTTGTTGCAACGTTCGATTGACTGTCGCGATCGACATTCCCAGTGTTTCCCCAATCTGAACGAGACCAATTGGAAGCTGGCACTCGTCGGCAACTCGTAAACCCGACGCGCTTGCTCGATAAAAGAGCTCGCAGAACAAGTGTCCCATTCGGGCGCGCGGCTCCCTCGCGCTGTTATTCGTGATCGCCTCGCGAAAGATGGAAGCATCGATAAGCGTCTCCCGCCAGATTGCAAAACCGAGGGAAGGTCGACGCTCGAACGCCTTGAGCAGAGCTTTGTGCGGTATCAATGCGACTTCAACAGCCCCCATTGCGCAAACAGAATGGTCCATCGTTTCAATGAAAAGCGACTGCGAGTCCGGCATGTCACCCGTCATATGAAAAGATAGATACTGTCGCGCCCCTGCCGAGAGCAGATGATAGCGAGCAGCCAAGCCCGTTATTACGACCGCTGAAACCCTGGGATTGTCCCCTTGGCGGATTAGATCCTCGCCGGGTTCCAGATGCCTGAGAAGATGGCTCAGGCCCTCGAGTGTCGCCACATCCTCGGCGTTCAGGCGCGAATGCTCTTTCAATTTCCTTGTTAGTACACGGAGAGGTGATGGCATCATGCCTCAAAACGTTTGCTTGCATATCAAATGATACGACCAAGTGCGGCTCGATGGATAGGGTGCATTTATCAAAACCCCGCGTGCCAATATGTCGGACGCGGATGACGAAGCTCGCAGCGGCAAATATAATGAACGTTTCTCGGTGTGCAGCCTGCTTGAGGCGACTAATCGCGACCACTGATCCTCAATCCGGTCGGACCTTGCTGGCGTGTCCGGTTTGCGAAGCCATCGAACGGCCGCGGGCGGCGCTGCCGAAAAATCAGAGCGCAGGCAGAGTGGCAAATTGCGGATCATCCTGCCACGAAATCTATCCCAGGAACGTTTCGTAAAAGGGCTTGTTGGGCCGATGAAGCGTTTGAAAAAGAGGTCACCATGTATCATCATGTCAAGAAGCTAATGTTCACCGTGCGCGTCGACGAGCCTGATCCGCGCTTTGGGAATATGCTGCTGGAACAGTTCGGCGGCGCCAATGGCGAACTCGCAGCTGCGATGCAGTATTCCATCCAAGGATTGAATTGTGAGGACGCCGAACGCAAAGACCTCCTCATGGACATCGGCACGGAAGAACTGAGCCATCTGGAGGTCGTCGGATGCCTTGCTCGCCTGCATCTCAAACCTTCCAGGTTCGACCGAGAAGCAGCGGAAGCCGATCCCCTCATTGCCATCGCGGGCGGTGGCGGCGTCAATCTCTTCAATTCGCAGGGAAATGCCTGGACTGCGGATTATCTGAAGATTACCGGCGAGCTCGACGTTGATCTGCGCAGTAATATCGCTGCCGAAGCGCGGGCAAAAATTGTCTACGAGCGCCTGATTAACTTTTGCGACGACTCCGGTACCAAAGACGCTTTGCAGTTTTTGATGACGCGCGAAATCACGCACATGAAAGCATTCGCTGCTGCGTTGGAAAGTATGTCAAAGCCGGCCTTCAGCGTTGGTCGAATAGCGCCGACACCAGGCTTGGTGAACCAGTATTTTAATGCGTCCACCGGCAGCGGAGACGAAGGCGAGATGGATGCCCGCGGGCCCTGGAATGAAGGTGGCAACTGGGTGTTCACCGATTCTCCAGCTCTCGAGTCACAGGATGCGGACGCGCCCAGCTTGATCGTCACGGAAAGTTCACCTGCGGAAGGCATCGCTGGCCTGGACGAACTCCTGATCGACCAGCTCCGCGATATTCTTCACGCTGAGAAGCAACTCACAAAGGCCATCCCCAAAATGAGGGACGCCGCGCGCTTCGACCGTTTGCGTGAACTTTTCGAGATTCACCTGAGCGAAACCGAGACGCAGGTCGAGCGCCTTACCGAGTGTTTCGAGCTTCTTGGCGAGGCGGCACGCGCTAAGCCCTGTAAGGGCATGCAGGGTATCGTCGAAGAGGGTCAGGAGGTCATTGAGGAAAGCGCCGACAAGGAAGCCGCAGCGGCGGATCTGGCTTTGATCGGCGCAGCTCAGCGTGTCGAGCACTACGAGATTTCCGGTTACACGACCGCTCGTAATCTCGCGCAGCAGCTCAGGCACACCGCCGTAGTAGCTCTTCTGTCCAAGTCTCTGGCCGAAGAGGAGAACACCGATCAGTTATTGAACCAGGTCGCACGTTCGCTGATGTCAGTCGCCAAGATGCCTGATGCCATCGAAAGAGTTGAAGAGCCGGCGGAATAGTTGAGAGTTCTCCGTCATGCCCGGCGGCCCAGCATGTCGTGCTGGGCCGTTGGCGTCAAAATGGCATTTACTCGCATCAATGCTTCGTTTGCCCTTGAATACCAGGAGCAGCGGGGAGGTCCGCCTCCCTGATCAGGAGCATGCAAATTTGATGGATGGTCTCGTGCGGATTTTGATTGTTCTCGAAGTGGTCTTCATGGATTTCGGCCATTTCTTCTTTCAGGGTGTTCGAGCGCACATACATAACAATCCTCCCGTGGTCATCGATTCCGGCGTCAATCGATGCCTGGAGGAATAGGTTCCTGGCGGTTTTGCCGGCGATCCTGGGACCTGATCAAGGATTGCGAGTTATCGCTCAGCTTTATTGGAGTATTGAATGACGTCGACGCTTTCCGAAGACTTTCGCCATTTCATTCAAGATATCAGATTTCCATGCGTAGGCGCCAAATCGGCTCTAGCGAAGGGTACGTTGGACGTTTTGATTGCCCGCGATATGCGATCCAATTGGGATGACCGACGGATTTATGACGGTATTTCGCGTGTAGTCGAATCCTACCGTGCCGACCGCGAGCTATTCAGAAGCTTCGCGGTAATCTTTGAAGGACCCGTTGACCTCGATGAAGCTGGGTTCGAGACGTATTTATGGGCTCGAGCCGAAAGCCTTACGAACAAGGATTCCTGGTTAGGG
Source organism: Hyphomicrobium sp. (assembly GCA_040509255.1). Taxonomy (GTDB): domain Bacteria; phylum Pseudomonadota; class Alphaproteobacteria; order Rhizobiales; family Hyphomicrobiaceae; genus Hyphomicrobium_B. Next base: position 8,580 of record JBEVLH010000424.1, read on the forward strand.
CGATCGCACGACCGGCGTGTGAGTAACGATCCCAATGATCCGCATTTTTCTCTAAGCTTCGGCGAAGAAGCATTCTTTATCGTTGGCCTTCATCCCAATGCAAGCCGACCCGCCCGGCGCTTTGTTCATCCGGTGTTGGTATTCAATCTTCACGATCAGTTCGAGCAATTGCGCGAGCGAGGACGCTACGAAAAAATGAGGGAAAAGATAATCGATCGGGACGTCGCGTTGGCTGGATCGGTCAATCCCATGCTGGCGAGACATGGGACGATATCGGAAGCGCGTCAATATAGCGGCAGAAACGTCCAATCTGAGTGGACTTGTCCATTCAACCCGGTTGATCGCTCATGAGCGAGATCAATGTCATTCCGCCGCGCTCAGGGACGGCATTCAGGCTGCCCAGAGGTAGCTATCTCACCGTCATCGATACTGAAGGCGAACAAGTGTCGGACCTTGTCGCGTTTAACGCTCTTGATAATCGAGAGGCGATTTCGTCGGGTCGCAGTCTGGATTATGCAAGCAAGCTACAGCTTTCAACCGATGATCTGATTTATTCGAACCGCAGTAATGTGATGCTGAGGATTGTTGAAGACACGGTAGGCCGTCATGATTTTCTGTTGACCCCTTGCTCGAAGGAAACCTTCGAGATCATATATAAGGATGATCATCCCCATCGCGGATGCTTCGGAAATCTGGAAGCAGCCTTGGCTCCCTTCGGCATCGGATCGGATCAAATCCCCGTTGCTTTCAATTGCTTCATGAATGTCGTCATTCAGCCAGAAACGAGCGCGTTTACTGTCCAACCTCCTACCAGTCGATCGGGGGATTTCATAAGATTTCGAGCCGAAATGGACCTCATTATCGGTCTGACGGCTTGTTCCGCCCTCCAATCCAATAACTTTGCATTCAAGCCAATTGGCTATCGGATCGATTGATCACGCACTCGCGAACCGCCAGGAACGATGACCGGATTCATCTGTTCGTTCTGCGCTGCAACATTTTCGAATGCATCGCGAATTCGCGCGTGCGCTGACCGAGGATTTTTATGCCCCCGATAGTCTCGACTAAACGCCTTCGCACAGCTTCGTCCGCCCGCGGTGCGCGCAAGCCATCTCCCGTGATCGCCGCTTCAGCGATTGCAGCCGGCGCTCTAATTGCGGCCGCGCTTTGTAACAGGTATCTCGCCAAAGCCGCCGAGCGAGACAATCCGCCGGCGGGACGCTTTCTTGATGTAAACGGTGTGCGGCTTCATTTCATTGAAGAGGGCGCCGGTATTCCGGTTGTGTTTCTTCATGGCAACGGGAGCATGATTCAGGACTTCCAAACAAGCGGCCTTATAGATCTCACGGCGAGAGACCATCGTGTGATCGTCTTTGATCGCCCGGGCTTCGGTCATAGCGACCGTCCCCGCAATGTCATCTGGACCCCAGGTGCTCAAGCAGACCTGATCAAGGAAGCTCTCGCTCAGCTCGGCATTACGAAAGCAATCTTGCTAGGCCATTCGTGGGGCGCGTCCGTCGCTGTCGCTGCAGCACTAAAGTATCCAGCCCTCGTTCAAGGTCTCGTTCTGGCGTCCGGATACTATTACCCCACGGCGCGCCTCGACTTCGCCGTCTTGGGCGCTCCGGCCATGCCGGTCATCGGCGATGTCTTGAGCCATACGATATCACCGTTGGTGAGCCGGCTAACCTGGCCGCTCATTCTCAAAAAAATATTCGGCCCAAACCCCGTGCCCGGAAAATTTAAGGGTTTTCCAAAAGAAATGGCCTTGCGGCCGTCCCAACTTAGGGCGTCCGCGACGGAATCAGCACTCATGGTCCCGAATGCGTTTGTGCTGGATGGCCAGTATAAGGCGTTGAGAATGCCCGTTACTATTATTGCAGGTGAAGAAGATAGGTTGGTGGACATAGACAGCCAGTCAGCACGCCTGCACGCGGACATCTCGCACAGTCGCTTTCACCGACTCGATGGAAATGGTCACATGATACAGCAGACTGCTACGAACCAGCTCTTTTCTGCTATCAGAGAGGTGGCCTCTGCTTCGACTCACGTCGCGGCGGCCGAATAGATCGACAGGACGGCCCGCTTAGAGCGGGCCGCCCTTTCTTTCAGCTAACGGAGACCCCCGCCATAGATGGACCGGTCTTTTTGGACCTGATCCGCCGAGTACGGATCGCCGTCAGCATCGAATGACTTCCAGCCCGTCTTTTGCCAGGCGGCGCGTCGGTCTCGCAGATCGACAGAAGTCTCATTCAAGGACGCTTCCAATCGCGCATGGTCACTGTCAGACACTCGCGCCGAGACGAGCGTACCGCGCGGCTGACGAGCTGATCTTTTAGACCCAGGTTCGGGCATTTGAGACTTCGGCAGTATGCCGGACCCGGGCGTCTAGTTCTGGTCGATGCGCTCAGGCGGGGCAGGTGGTCCTGCCGAATAAGAGCATCATCTTGCTCGGTTGCGGGCTGCTCGAAAGAGATCTCGAGTGTTGTCTCATAAAGTGCTGAGGTTGATTATGCGAAGCGATGCAGGGCTCGGAAAATCGCTTGTTCCGGAATGCAGGGCTCAAAGCAAACAGTCGCTCATTCCCGCTTTTTCGAACTGCGCAGCAAATTGTGAGATGAGTTTCTTAAGCTGCCCTTTATGAACAAGGCCAAACGCGACGTCAGGCGAAACCCAGATCGCATTCCTCTCGCCTTTCTCCGGCCACCACTTTTCCTGCCCTCTCACCTCCATCGGAAAGCCAGATACTTCGAAGTTGGTGCGACGCGCCGCGGCGTCGCCTGTGCCTGAACTTGCCAACTCGCGCGTTCTTTACAGCTCCGATCAGTCCGGCTTCCTCATAAGCCTCGACGGCTGCAGTACGCCGCGGCTTCTCGTTGTTGATCTGAGACCCCTTCGAAACCGACCAGCGACCCTGTCTCCTGGTTGTAGTCAGCATTATTAGCAGTCCCGATTGTTGAATCGGGAAGGGCAATGCCGCGTACTCCCTCTTTCCCATCATACGCTTCCGGCCTCGGTCATAAGATCCGACTAAAAGCACAGTTCCATTGGTCCGCGGTCGACGTTGCAGGGTGTCCATACACAACGTTGTGCCGCGCGCGATCTTTCGGCCTCGCGCCGATCAGCCTTTAGATCGTGACCTGGATTGTTCCGAGCCGCTGGCAGGTCAGCCCTCCGGGTCGAGCTGTTGCCGCGATCCGTCAGACGAACGTGCAATGGCGAGGCCTCGCGCCATCGGCAGGGCTAACGCGCAGGACGCCGCCATGGCCAAGAACGCGTGGGCACCGAATGTACCGTACAGATATCCCGATGCCGTAGTCATGACCGCCGATGCCAAACCGAGTGCGCCGGTGCCATACAGCGTCTGGGCGGTCGCCACCAGGCGATCCGGAACCGCGCGACTGATGACTGTCATCGCCGCCAGATGAAACAGAGCAAAGGTCAGTCCATGAAGCGCCTGGACGCCGATCAGTGCGGGGACTGCCGTCGTACTCGCCATGACGGTCCAGCGCAAAACACCTGCACCCGCTGCGAGCGCAGCAGCGCCCGGTGGCCCCAGCCGCTTGATCAACCAGGGTCCTAGAAGGAAGAACACAACGACTTCAGCCAACACTGCCTCAGACCACAGAAGACTGACCGCGAAGGTGTCATGTCCCGCCGCGCGCCATCGGATCACCGCGAAAGTGTCATTGAGCGCGTGGCTCCCGATCACGAGGATGGCGACAACGATTAGTCTCCGATAAGCGGCGATCTTCCACAACGTACCGAGCACGCCCACCTCGATCTTCTCGGTCGTCGACGCCATTTCGACGGGCGACTGGATGCCCGAGGCACATGCCGCCATAAGGAGAAAGCAAGCGCTGCTTGCCACGATGATCGTCGACAGCCCAAATCGATCGATCAATAGACCAGATAGAAGCGTGCCGCCGATGAACGCGATCGAGCCGGCCCCGCGGACCCAGCCGTACTGGAACGTCCGCCCCTTGGCCGAGGCTGCAACGGAAAGTGCATCGCACATGGGAGCGAGCGAGGCCGTTGCAGCCGCGTGACAAATGATCACTGCAAGAAGCGGCACGAAACCGTACGCAAACAGGTAAGCGAAGCCGACAAGCCCGGAGAGGCAAGCGACTGTGGTCAGCACCTGCTGCAACGCCCCCAGATAGTCCGCGAGTCGCCCGATTAGAGGACCTGCGATTATCCGCACGACGGTGCCTGCTGCAAGCGTCAGGCCGACCTGCTCGAGCGTCAGGCCGTGATCGCGCAGGAATTCCGGCAAGTATGCCGATTCTGTGCCGTAAGCCAGGTAGAGCGACCCATAAAGGAAGAGATACCCCGGCAATGCGTTGCGGGGTGTTTGAGGATGAAGCCGGTCCCCGCTTGCCATCGACTTGCCCATTTTGGATATGCGCCAGTTAGCGCTGCTGGAGATCAAACTCGACATCGGGCAGGGCGTCGATTTGGAAGAGCGATCTTTTCAAAGGCCTTTGCCGGTCTAGCGGCTTCATGTGTATCACCTGCCTGGATCCCGGCGAGTTCTGCGCTCGATCTCTTTGTCTCACCCAACAATCTCAACAAACAAGCTTGTCATCCGTGCCTCAATTGTTCTCTCCCGCCAATAAAGTCACGCGATAAGGGCGCCCGCCGCCACTTGGTTCCTCGCAGGAACGGACCACCTCGGGCTGGCTTATCCCGTGGCATGACATCAATGGGAGATCGACCATATTAGCACCGGGCCAAGATGTTGAGCTTTTGCAGCGTTCGGCGAAATTCGCTGACGTTGCGCGCGAAGCCGCGGCCCGCTCCGACGAGGCAGGCAGCCTCGACGGCGTTGTATGGGCAGCGCTTTGGGAAACGGGGCTTGCAATGGCGCCGTTCGCTCCCGCCCTGGGCGGGTCTGGGCTTGGCCTGTTGGGCATGGAGAACATGCTCTGTTCAATCCTCAGGCTGATCGGCGGAGCTGACCTTTCGGTGGCCAGGCTATTCGAAGGTCACGTCAATGCGGTCATGCTGGTTTCGCGGTATGGCACCCCGCACCAGATCGAAGCCCTTGCCGAAAGCGTGAGGAAGGGTAGCCTTTCGGGAGTTTGGGGGGCTGAAGACGCAGCCGGTCTGCGCCGTGAAAGTCTCGGCTCGTCCTGGAAGTTGATCGGAACCAAGATTTTTGCATCCGGTGCGGGTTCGGTATCGCGGCCGCTCATCACCGTAGCGACACCCTCCGGGCCTGTTCTGTATCTTTTGGACTTTGACGCGAGCAAACGTGCCGACTACAGCGGCTGGACACCACTGGGAATGAAGGCGAGCGCCAGCGGAACGGTCGACCTTACGAGCATCGTTGTGAGCCGGTCCGAGCAGATCGGGGACGCCGGAGACTACACGCGCCAGCCGTTCTTTTCAGGAGGTGCATGGCGATTCTGCGCGGTACACCTCGGAGCCATGGAGAGGCTGGCTGCCTTGTATTGCGAGCACTTGAGACAGCGCGGGCGAGATCGGGATCCGTATCAGCTTGAGCGAGTTGCACGGTGCACGGCGGCCTGCGGCACCACGCTGTTCTGGGTCGAGGAGGCATCGCGGCGATTTGGAGATGAGTGCCTGGAGCCGGCCGGCGTTGTCGCGTTCTCCAACCTGACGCGAATGGTGACGGAACGCGCCGCGCTGGATGTTCTGGAGCATGTACAACGAGGAATTGGTCTGTCGGCATTCATGCGCCCACATCCCATCGAGCGCATCTGCCGTGATCTGGCCACCTATCTACGTCAGCCCGTGCCGGATTTGGCGATGATGGATGCGGCGCGTGCCGTGTTGGACAGAACCCTGTCGGTTGGAGACATCGCGTGAATGCGAGCACGTACTTTCGCCTGGTCGATCGGCTTCCGGTCAGGTCCTTGCAAGAACTGACCGGGGGTAGGCCTTTCGTGGTGCTGTCTCCGCACCCTGACGACGAGAGTTTGGGTACTGGCGGGCTCATTGCCCTTGCCAGGCGTAATTATCAGGATGTCGCGGTGATCCTGTTGACGGACGGTTCAAAGTCACATCCGACTTCACAGGCCTACCCGCGGGATCGGCTGATTGCCACCCGACGATCTGAGCTTCTCGATGCTGCGCGCATACTCGGGTTGCCTTCCGACCGGCTTTATGAATTGGGCCTGGCCGACGCCGCTCCCTTATCCGACGATGATTTCGAGCGATCGGCGACGCGGATCGGCAACATCGTCGAGACCATCGGCGCTGAGGCCCTTTTCGTCACCTGGGAGCACGACCCACATTGCGATCACGAGGCAGCCGCACGCCTGGCGCGCGAGGTGCGGGCTCGGCTGCCGCTTTTGAAGCTTTGGTCATATCCCGTATGGGGATGGCATCTCCCTGCTTCCCACATCCTCACCGCGCCGGTGCCAGAGGGCCTCCGACTGGCCGTCTCACCCGTTCTTTCCCAGAAGCGCGCCGCAATAGAGGCGCACGTTTCCCAGATGACGAACCTGATAGACGACGATCCCGACGGATTTCGCTTCGATACGCAAACGTTGGCGCCCTTCCTGCGCTCCCACGAGCACTACATCGAGGTACCGATCCGATGACCGACGCAAGGCCGCCGATCAGCTCGCTACCTCCCTCATACTTCGAGACGAAGTATCGGGCGGACATTGATCCCTGGCGTTTTCGAACGAGTCCCTATGAGCGGGTAAAGTACAAGGCAACGACCGACGGCTTGTCGAGGCCGAGGTATCGGCGCATCCTCGAGGTCGGTTGCGCCATCGGCGTCCTCTCGGCGCTGCTTTCGCAGCGCTGCGACGAGCTCGTGGCGGTCGACGGCTCTGAAACTGCAATTGCGGAAGCGGCGCGGCAAAAGCTGCCGAACGTTCGATTTGAAGTCGCCTGTCTTCCCGACCAATTTCCGGTTGGTTCGTTCGATCTCATCGTGCTGTCCGAAGTCCTCTACTACTTCGACCCGGCCGACTTGAGGCGCCTCGCCGAAAAGTGCCTGTCCGCGTTGGACGGGGGTGGTGAGATGATCCTTTGCCACTGGTTAGGAGAGACGGACTACCCTTTGACCGGCCGACAGGCGAACGACATGTTCGCGGAAGCCATCGCTAAGCGTCGACCGACGCGGGTAGAGCTGCACGAAGATATCTATCTGCTCGAGCGCTTTTGCTTCGAGATCGGAGATGACGAAGGATGAAGGTAGCGGCCGCGATCTCCCGAGGGAGATCCGACGGACGGAGCTGGGTCCGTCGCTGCAGCTTCGGATGTCGGAACTCAAGATCTGTCCAAATATCGCTGAACGTCACGTCGGGAGCGTTCCGGAAGCCGATGGCTCCCGACAGGCGGTTTATAGCGACCGAGACGGCGTTCTCGCCAAACGCCTTGCGAAGGAAGCCGCAATACGCAGCTCGACGCAGTGTCGCCAGCGCCGTCTCCAGCTCGGCGTCGCAGGGGGCGTCTGGCTCATCCCGCCGATGTCTCATGGTGTCCGCGGCACCACCCGCCGCACGTCCATCCAGGCGGCAGGACGTGAGGACGGACACGTCGAGCGCATGGCGTACCTTGAACCCGCTCTGGTCAAGCAACTCCGTAAAAGCGCCGTCCTCCCCCAACGCCAGGTCGGGCATACCGCCGATCGCATCGTAGGCGGCGAGGGTGACCGCGAGGCTGGCGCCGGACGAGACGCGGTGGTTCGGCCATGGATCGTGCGGCCGCGGATCGCAAAGCGCGTAGATCTCGGCGACCAGTCGTAGATAGCTATCTTCAAGACGTCCTCGCGCAAGGAAGGCCGCCCCATGCGAAACGATCTCCCCAGGCTCCGCGTCGATGTAGCCCGCAACACAGTCCGCGCCGTCGGCAAGATATGACAAGTTGTCTGCGAACCATGATGGCGTAACGACACTGTCAGCATCAGTCGTCAACAGGATGGATTCGCCCGCAACCGTAGTGAGCCGCTCCCTGGCTTCCTGCATAGCACGACGCCGAGCTCCGCCAGCCGTAGCATTCTGAGAGAGCTGGACCTCCAGCACTTCCAAGGGATACGGCAGGGCGGCGGCAAGCTCGCGCGCGGTCCGGGCGGTTTGGTCCATCGTATTATTCACCAAGACCAGAACGCCAAAATCGCCCGCCGCGATCGGCGTCCCGAGTCGATCGCGCTGAACGGCAAGTGCAGAAAGGCAGCGCGAAATGCGATCCGCTTCGTTTCGGGCGGGTATCGCGACTATGGCGCGACATTGTCTGATACGCATTACAGCTGGCTGAACGATTATCGGGCTATCGACCGCGCGCTTTTGCATCCGAGTTCTTTCTATTACAGCGAATAAAAACCCGGCTCGTTCCAACGAGTTCCTACGTGGCGTCTGTCGGCAAGAGCCGCGACTTTTGAACCCCTCTTGTGAATCCCGTCGCGCTCTCGAGCGGTTGCCAGCGAAACGATCGTATTATGGGCAATCCAATCGATCGGAAACGGTGATGCATTCGCGAGTCCGATAAATTAGGAACGGTTGTGTGTCGCGGTGCTTGTTTTAGGTGACAAGTGCGGCGGAGCTTCAATGAAGCAGCGGAGCCTTCAAGAGGATGATGAGCTTCAAGCTTTGCTTGACGAGTACGAGCGGTTGAATCGCGTCGCGAATGCTGCGTTGAGCACAATCAACATACGGTCTCGGCCCAATTGGCTTCAGTTCTACGAAGCCAACGACCAGATGGCTTTCATAGTCGAGAGGCTTAAGACTATGAACGGGCATTAGATCTTGCCCACTGACCCACCTTCTGAAAACGACTGGTAGTTTGCGCAAGGCGACTGTGATCAAACTTCTATAAATAAAATGTCCGCTCCGCTGGCGGAGACACGCCCGTCCGCGCCGAGGTGCAATCGTCGGACCTTTTCCGTGTTAGATGCCGTTTCGGCAAGCCCGATACACCGTGGTCCGTTCCTTCATGTGCCGTATGGGCCGCTTCAACTGTGAAGTTATGAACGACAAACTTTTGACTGAACTGGACCGGGCTGAGGCCATTTCTTTTCCCTCCGTCCCACTGCGGATCTCGTATAGACGGCCAGCCATACACATCGCTTTTGAAGCCGGTAACGCAGGGTCAAGGCTCTTGCAGCAGCCGCATGTGACGGCGCGTTCAGCAGAGAGCGCACATAAAACGATATGAATTGTCGGCGGAATAAAATTTTCAAGACAGCAATGCAACGCCGCTATATCAGCGAAGTCTCGCGTTGCGCGCACCGGGGATGTCTGACGAGTGCGTCCCGTGATGAAGCGCCCTTTCGAAACGGTGTTTAAGGATTTGAAGAACACTACCAGATGCCTAAGAGTGTCGGGATTGCAACATCGGCGCGAACGGCGAGGCTACGACAGGTTTTGGATCGATATCCCTTGATTGTCGAAAAAAGCGGGTCTGGCGCGATTGTTCCGCGGTAGGAACCTCTGGCGACACCCATGTTCAGTTGGCAACGGAGATCACTGCCATGTCTGAAAAATTCAATCCGGCGCCGACCGACAAGCACGCAGACACGCCGAACGAGCGCGCAGCTGCCGATAAGCAGGCGGATGACGAGCTGAAAAAGGGTTTGAAGGCGAGTTTCCCGGCGTCAGACCCACCGAGCAACACCCAGCCAGCAAAAACATCAAACGACGCGAAATAAGGAACCACTTATGGGCATCGCGAAATACGAAATATTCGGCACGGAAGGCACTTGGCGGGTGCGCCACGATGGCAGGGCGGAAAATGAATACGCTACGAAGGAAGCCGCTTTCGAGGCAGCTATCGGTGCGGCTTCACTTGCGATCCGTCAGGGCCATGAAGTGATCGTCACCGCACCAGCGAGCGAGACGACCACTGGATCGCCTGCGTAACGGAGTGAGGTCTCGCACGGCTTGTTTCGCACGCAATCTGCTGCCTTGGCCATGAAGCAATCGGAACTCTCCGCGTAACGAGACAAACAGGCCTTTTGTGGTTGGCTACACTTCCTCACGTTCGATCGCCTTCGGCATTCTCTACCCTTATAGTCTGGCTAATGACCTGGCACTGCTTGTCGGTTGTGAGAAAGGCGATGTCCGAAGCGTCGCGACCGCTGCCGATGCGGACAATACCCTCGATCGGTGCCAACCGTGTCGGGTCGACCAACCACCATCTGTTTTCAATGAAAACCTCGAAGATTGCGTGAAAGTCGGGCGGGTCAAGCTGGAGAGCATAAGCGCTAACCGCCCGCGCCGGGATGCCCAGAGCTCGGGCCAGAGTTACACCGAGGTGGGTAAAGTCGCGGCACACACCGGCGCGGTCGACAAAAGTATTCTCCGCGGTCGTCTCGGCGTCGCTGACACCTGCCACATAGTCGACATGGCGGTGTATCCATTCAAGCACGGCCATGATCCGCGAGACCCCGTCACCGGCGACCCCGAATTCGCGTTGCGCGAAGCGCATGAATCGGTCGGAGGGACAAAAGCGGCTCGGAAGGAGAAACGGCAGCACCTCGCCCGGAAGATCAGACCAGACGTGCTGCCTTCCGGACTTCGGGAGCAAATGACGAACCTTGTTTTCTACCAGAGCAATATACTTGACGGTCACCTCTCCGGAAAAAGCAGCCCGGATGCTTCTGTCGCCATACGGCGTTTTGTTAGATAGAATTTCGACCGGTGGCTGAATATCGAGTGACTCCGATAGAATTTCCTGATCGCTTGTGTGAGCAGCCTGAATGTTTGCAATGACCTGGGTTGCTTGCGCAAAAGCGTAGGTAAGCTCAGCCCGGACCGACAGTTTCATATTGACCTCCAAAAACCTGCTGGCAGCAAGGCTTGCAAGTTCTGCGCCGGATGCCTGACCCCATTTAGTCTTGCCGCCTTGGGTGTCCGGAACAATCTCTGGGGCCTTTAGAAACCTTTGCGTTGCCGGCCCATTGATCCC
>JBEVLH010000425.1:0-3760 GCA_040509255.1 Hyphomicrobium sp.
AACTTTCGCGAGCCACTGGTCGACTTCCTTTCCGCATCCGTCATCGCCAGTCGGCGCCGGCTGCGGCATGCAACCGGCAAATCCCGCCGGACATTTGATCCGCATGTGGAAGTGATAGTAGTGCCCGTACCACGGCCTCACCTTCCCGAGCCACGCGCGATCGGTTCCGCCTGCCTTGCACAGCGCTTTCTTGATCGCCGGGTGGACGAAAATCCGCTCGACTTCAGGATACGACGCTGCGCGCTTGATCAACGCCACCCGCTTGGCGTCGAACAGCTTAGGGTCGACCGCGAGGCCCGTGCTGTCGAGCATAGAGGTCGCTTCGAGGTTCTCGCGCTCCTTGCGATCGAGGCGCCTCTTGGGCATCGGCGTCAGCCAGAAGTCGGCATCGAGGCCGATCTGATGACTCGCGTGTCCCGTGATCATCGGACCGCCGCGCGGCTGCGCGATGTCGCCGACTAACAGCCCCGGCCACCCGTCGAGTTTCTGCGCGTCCTTGGCGAACCGCTCGATAAGCGCGATCAATTGCGGATGGCCCCAGTTGCGATTGCGCGACAGCCGCATTTCCTGCCACGCCGGACCGTCGATCGGCAGCGGCACCGCGCCCGAAAGACACCCGCGCGAATAGCTGCCGATGGCGCGCGCTTCGAGCGGAGCCGGCTTTTTGGCTTCACCGAATAAGCTCTTGGCGCCGATAAATGTCGGCCAGATCGCCTTCTTCGGAGGCTCGGTGCCCGGAATGGGCTCGACCTTGATCGAAACCGGCCGTGCATCCGCTGATGGGGCAGGATCCGTTCCCGCATTCGATCCCGGCTTCTGAGACACCGAGCCGGTCGAAGTGTCGTTGCCAGACGTGGCCGCGGATTGATCTGATGGCGGTGTTGATCCTTCGGGCTCTTCGCTGCCTTGCGAGCTTTGGGCGGATCGAGACAACGCGTGCGGCGTCGGCACAAAATCCGGAAGCGCGCCGTGCGATACAGACTTCGGATGCGCGGGATCGTCCGCGACTGGAACAATGCTGGTGCCCTCGTCCGCGCCAGGCTCGGCCTGCGACGGCACGACGAAATCGAGCGTCGGCCGTGCCGCGCCCGTCCTCTGAAACAGCGATACCCCAACGGCCGCCAACAGACAGGCGAACGTGAGCGCCAAAACCTTAGCGGCTCTCATCATTTGTCCCCGTTTTGCCTTCCGAAAGTCCATCTTATCTCATTCTCGGGCGAAATTCAGACCTCATCTTCAATTTCCGGCTGTAGTGTCACCGCTTCGCACATCGCAAAACCGCTGGTCCCCGGCCCGCTGGACCCGTAAGCACTCGTATCTCCGCAACCATTTCATTCATCCTCGTCCATGACGCGCGTTCAGAGCAAACCTGCCAAGCCGGCGCGAGCCGTTCCGGCCTTCAGCATCGACGGCGGACCATCCGCAGCCGACTTTCGCATCATTTTAGCGCATGGCGCAGGGGCGGGGATAACTTCGCCGTTCATGGAAGCCATGGCCGGGCTTCTGGCCGAACGAGGCATAGCTTTCACGTTCTTCGAGTTCGCTTACATGGCGGGCCGCCGCGACGGCGGATCGAAGCGGCCGCCGCCGCGCGCCGAAGCCCTCGTCTCGGAATTTCGAGATCGCGTCATAGAGGCGCGCAAGCTGCACCGGCGCCAGCGTCTGGTGATCGGCGGTAAATCTCTCGGAGGCCGGGTCGCGAGCCTACTTGCCGACGAACTTTACGCCACGAACGATATCGCCGGCCTCATCTGCCTCGGCTATCCGTTTCATCCGCCGGGAACGCCGGAAAAGCTGCGCACCGCTCACCTCGAAGACCTCCGCTGCCCGGCCCTCATCGTGCAGGGCGATCGCGATCCGTTCGGCAGCCGCGCGGAGATCGATGCCCTTCGCCTTTCGCCACAAATCAATTTCGCCTGGATGGGCGATGGCGACCATGACTTCGGCCCCCGCGGACGTTCGGGCTTCACGCGCAAGGGCAATCTCGCCGCCGCCGCGGACGCTGTTGCGGCATTTGTCGCGACGCTTCCCGACCCGCGTTGACGCTATCCCCCGACGCACCTAGGGTGCGCCCCTTCACCGCACGGCAATCACGAATCTCGCGATTCCGCGACCACGGCAGCAGTCCAATGACCGATCTCGTTTTCACGCCTGAGCAGTCCGCCGCCAGCCAGGTGTCCAAGGCCTGGCCCTTCGAGGAAGCGCGCCGGCTGATCAAGCGCCTGGAGCGTTTGCCCGACGGCGCCACCAAGACCGTGCTGTTCGAAACGGGCTACGGTCCGTCTGGCCTTCCGCACATCGGCACCTTTGGCGAGGTCGCGCGCACGACCATGGTGCGTCATGCGTTCGAGACGTTGACTGAAGGCAAGCGCAAGACCCGTCTGCTTTGCTTCTCCGATGACATGGACGGTATGCGCAAGATCCCGGAGAACGTTCCGGACCGCAAAGCGCTCGAGCCTTACTTGCAGATGCCGCTGACGTCGGTGCCCAATCCGTTCGGCGGCAACTACGCGAGCTTCGGCGATCACAACAACGCCATGCTCCGCCGCTTCCTCGATACCTTCGGCTTCGATTACGAATTCGCCAGCGCCACCGAATACTACAAGGCCGGCCGCTTCGACGCGATGCTGCTGCGCGCCTGTGAACGCTACGACGCCATCATGGAGGTCATGCTGCCGACGCTTGGCGCCGAGCGTCAGGCGACCTACAGTCCGTTCCTGCCGATTTCCCCCATCAGCGGCCGCGTCCTGTACGTGCCGATGAAGGAGGTGAACGCCAAGGACGGCACCATCACTTTCACGGACGAAGACGGCCGCGACGTCACGCTCCCCGTCATCGGCGGCCGCGTGAAGCTGCAATGGAAACCCGACTTCGGCATGCGGTGGGTCTCCCTCGGCGTAGACTTCGAAATGTTCGGCAAGGATCATCAGACCAACGCGCCGATCTACGACCGGATTTGCGAAATCCTCGGCGGCGTCGCACCCGAGCACTACGTCTACGAGCTCTTTCTCGATGACAAGGGCGAGAAGATTTCGAAGTCGCGCGGCAACGGGCTGACCATCGACGAATGGCTGACGTACGCCTCGCCCGAAAGTCTCGCGCTGTTCATGTTTCAGAAGCCGCGCAGCGCCAAGAAGCTCTACTTCGACGTCATCCCGCGGGCCGTCGACGAATATCTGCAGTTCCTGACCTCGTTTCCGAAGCAGGACTCCAAACAGCAGATCGAAAATCCCGTCTGGCATATTCACGCGGGCGCGCCACCGAAGCCCGAAATCCCGGTGACGTTCGGGTTGCTGCTCAATCTGGTTTCCGTGTCGCACGCCCACAGCAAGGATGTGGTGTGGGGTTTCCTTCGCCGTTATGCCGACGGTGCGACGCCTGAAAACAACCCCATCCTCGACAAGCTCGCGGGCTATGCGATCCGTTATTACGAAGACTTCGTCAAACCGACCAAGAAGTTCCGCTCGCCCGACGACGTCGAGATCGATGCGCTCGAAAGCCTCGACAAGGCGCTTGCGGCTCTACCGGCCGGAAGCCCCGGCGACGTTATCCAGAATGCGCTGCTCGACGTCGGGCGGGCCATCCCGCGCTATCAGGATCTGACGAAGACGAGCCCGAGCGGCGGACCGGGCGTCAAGCTCGACTGGTTCCAGGCGATCTATGAAATCCTGCTCGGACAAGAGCGCGGACCACGCCTCGGCACCTTCGTTGCGCTCTACGGTATCCCGGAAACGCGCGCGCTGATCGCGAAGGCTCTTGC
>JBEVLH010000426.1:0-9872 GCA_040509255.1 Hyphomicrobium sp.
CACCTGCGGCGGCGGACAGTAGCTCGTGGTTCACGCGCGACACCGAAACGCCGATTCCGAAACTTGCGCCGTCGCCCAAGGCTCAACCGCTCTCTCCGTTGTCGCCACCGACGGCTGGCTCCTCCGTTATCCAGAAGACCATCCCGTCGAATGTGCCCGCGACCGGCGACGACGCGGCCTATACCGCATTCGACCAGGGCCAGTATCTGACCGCCCTCAAGCTGGCGGAAGCCGCCGCGGCGCGTGGCGAGCCGCAGGCGAATACGCTCATCGCCCGCATCTACACCGATGGCCTGGGCGTTCAGAAGGATGACCGGAAAGCCTTTGAATATTACAAGCGCGCGTCCGACCTCGGCGACATTCAGGGCACCTTCGCGCTCGGCATTTCATACGCAGAAGGCCGCGGCGTTAAAAAAAATCGGGCGATGGCGGGAGAGTTGTTCGAGAAGGCGGCCCTCACCGGCAATGCCGAAGCCAATTACAATCTCGGCCTGTTGTTCCTCAAAGGCGACGGCAAGCCGCTCAATCCGATCCGCGCCTTCCAGCACATTCGCTATGCCGCCGAGAAAGGCATTCCCCAGGCCCAATACGATCTCGCTGAACTCTATCAGACCGGAACCGGCGTCGATGCCAATGCGCTCGAGGCGGCCAATTGGCTGTCGCGCGCCTCGGACCAGGGCTTCGCGGTCGCCCAATACGATTACGCCATCAGGTTGCTTCAGGGCTTCGGCCTGACCAAGGACGAACCAAAGATTCCCGCGCTCTTGAAGGCCGCGGCGGAAAAAGGAATTGCCGGCGCCCAGAACCGACTTGCTTACGTTTACCTTGACGGCATCAAGGTCAAGAAAGACCCAATCGAAGCCGCCAAGTGGCGTCTCATCGCGAAAAAGAACGGGTTCGACGACAAAGCGCTTGACGACATCGTCGCCAAAATGAGCAAAGCCGACCGCCTCAAGGCCCAGACCCAAGCGTCGGCGTGGATCGACCGCATCGCCGCTGATCCGGAGATGTCGGCGATACCTTAGGCGTTCCGCCGCCTTGCCACGGCTCGGAAGAGCCGTTAGAGCCCGCCTTCCTCTTCTTCGTCACCCCGGACGCCTTCGCCATGAGCAGCAACGTCTCCCCGACCCTGAACGTGATGATCTCGGCGGCGCGCAAGGCGGGCCGCAGCCTTGTCCGCGATTTCGGCGAGGTGGAACACCTTCAGGTTTCGATCAAAGGCCCGGCGAATTTCGTCTCCGCCGCCGATCACAAGGCCGAGGACATCATCTTCAAGGAACTGTCCAAGGCCCGCGTCGGCTACGGCTTCTTGATGGAAGAGCGCGGCGAAGTCATCGGCGCCGACAAGAGCCATCGCTGGATCGTCGACCCGCTCGACGGCACAACCAACTTCCTCCACTCGAATCCCTTGTTTGCCGTCTCGATCGGCCTCGAACGCGAAGGCCAGTTGGTCGCCGGCGTGATTTATAATCCCGCCAGCGATGAACTTTTCACCGCCGAGAAGGGCAAAGGCGCCTACCTCAACGACCGCCGGCTGCGGGTCGCTGCCCGCAAGAATGTCGGCGATGCCCTTGTCACCACTGGCATTCCCCACCGGGGCCGCGAGGGTCATCCTCGGTTTTTGAAAGAGATGGAGTTGATGATGGGAGAGGTCGCCGGGATTCGCCGCTCCGGATCAGCCGCCCTCGATCTCGCCTTCGTCGCCGCCGGACGCTTCGACGCCTACTGGGAGCACAATCTGCAGCCGTGGGACGTCGCGGCGGGTATCGTCATAGTCCGCGAGGCAGGCGGCTTCGTCAGCGATCTCGCCGGTGGCGATAAAATGCTCGATACCGGTGACGTGCTGGCCGCCAATCCGCACCTTCACAAGGCTTTCGGAACTTTTCTGTTCAAGAAGGCCTGATTGGCGCCGTAACTCCCGTCGATGTCGCCTTCTGGCATGATGTTGCCGGTTTTCGATGACACAGCGTTGCGCTAAGGTCGCGCAGTGGGATAGCGGGGACGTTCCGGAGACGACGAATGGCCAAGAACCGTCCGGGCGATGCCTCGGCACTCGCGCCGGTATCACGGCGCCTGACACCGCCCGGTGTCTTTTTGCTGCGTATGACGATCTTTCTGACGCTGGTCGGCTTCCTGGCCGCCATTCTCTTTGACCAGTTGCAGCACTCTTTCCTCAACAATCCGGGTCTCAACGGCCTGATCGTCGGCACGCTGGCTCTCGGCATCCTTTACGCCTATCGCCAGGTCTTCCGCCTTTATCCCGAGATCCGCTGGGTCAACGCATTCCGGATTTCCGACCCCGGCCTGTCCATCAGCGCCCGTCCCGTCCTTCTGGCCCCGATGGCGACGATGCTTCGCGACCGGACCGGCACGATTTCCTTGTCCACGGCTGCGATGCGCTCATTCATGGATTCGATCGGCTCTCGTCTCGATGAAGCGCGCGACACTGGCCGCTATCTCGTCGGCCTGCTTGTTTTTCTCGGCCTGCTCGGCACCTTCTGGGGCCTGCTCGAAACGATCCAGTCGGTCGGTGCGGCCATCGACACGCTCGATAACAAAGCCTCCGATAACGTTCAGCTCTTCAGCGACTTGAAGGCTGGTCTATCCGCGCCGCTCAAGGGTATGGGAACGGCGTTCTCGTCGTCGCTGCTTGGTCTTTCCGGCTCGCTCATCCTCGGCTTTCTCGAGCTCCAGGCGAGCCACGCCCACAATCGCTTTTACAATGAACTCGAGGAATGGCTCTCAGGCATCACCGAGCTGACGCCGGCCAGCGGCGTTTCCTCCAGCGATTATGTCAACCGCCAACTGCTCTCCGCTGTCGTTGACATGCAGCGTTCGCTCGAAGATTTCACCAACCGCATTGTCGACCAGCCGGTTGCGCCTGCGAAAGGCGCGCCGCCACAATCCCAAGAAGAGGTTCGCGATCTCGCCCGCGGCGTCAATCAGCTCGTGACGCAGATGCGCACCGAGCAGAAGGTCGTCCGCGAATGGGTCGATGAGCAGGCCCAACAGCAGGCCGAGGTCGCCAACATGCTGCGCAGCCTCGCCGACGCGATGAAGCGCGGGGGCTAGAACGATGGCGCGCGGACGATCCCGCCGCGGCGGCGAGTACGGCGAGTTCTGGCCCGCCTACGTCGACGTGCTCTCGACCTTGCTTCTGGTCGTCACGCTGCTGATGTCGATTTTCATGCTCGCGCAATATTTCTCGGCCCAGGAAGTCACGGGCAAAGACTCTGCTCTCCAACGCCTGACGCAACAGATCAGCGAACTGACATCGATGCTGTCGCTCGAAAAGGGCAAGTCTCAATCGGCCCAGGATGAGCTTGCGGCTCTACAGGCATCGCTTTCGTCTCTCCGGGCCGAGAACCAGAAGTTAGCCGGCGTAGGCCTCGGCGCCGACGAACGCGAGAAAGCTGCTGCGGGACAGATCGCGGGCCTTACCGCAGATCTCGAGAAGCAGAAGAATATTTCGGCCGAAGCGCTCTCCAAGGTCGATCTGCTCAATCAGCAACTCGTGGCGCTCCGCCGCCAGATCGCAGCTTTGAGCGACGCTCTCGATATCGCTCAGAAGAAAGACTCAGAAAGCGATAAGACCATCAAGGATCTCGGCGCCCGCCTCAACACCGCGCTCGCCCAGCAGGTCCAGGAGCTCAAGCGCTATCGGTCCGATTTCTTCGGCCGGCTGCGCGCGCTTTTGAAGGATCGCAAAGACATTCGCGTTGTGGGCGATCGCTTCGTCTTCGAGTCCGAGGTGTTGTTCCCGTCGGGCTCCGCGACGCTGACGCCGGAAGGCATGGCAGCGATGGATCAGATCGCCGAAGCAATCGTCGAACTGCAGAAGGAGATTCCGTCGGATATCGATTGGGCGCTTCAGATCAACGGCCATACCGACGCCCGGCCGATTTCGAAAGCCGAATTTCCGTCGAACTGGGAACTTTCGACGGCGCGCGCCTCGTCAGTCGTGAAATATCTGATCTCTCGGGGGGTACCGGCCGACCGGCTCGTCGCAGCTGGTTACGCGGAATTCCAGCCCGTTGATATCGGCACCACCGAAGACGCCTATCAGAAAAACCGGCGCATCGAGCTCAAGCTCACGAACAGATAATTCGTGCGGGCCGCCTGTCAGCCAAGCCCCAGGCACGAGCCTAGCCAGTGTACGATCTCGGCGTTGTTGAACGCGATATCGTAGGCAAAAACCGCAAAAGCGATGACGATGATCGTTAGCACCTTCATGGTGCTCATGATTTGTAGAGAGATCTTAAAAAGTCGTTAAAATCCCGTATAATTCGTTCGGCCTATTCCGCCGCCTCGCGGCCGAACTGCAGTTCGGCCAAATGCGCGTAAATCCCGCCGCGCCGGACGAGTTCGGAGTGCGTGCCAGCCTCGGCAATGCGCCCCTTTTCCATCACAAGGATGCGATCGGCTTTCTGCACCGTCGCCAGCCGATGAGCGATGACGATGGTGGTCCGGTCCTTCATCAAGCTTTCGAGGGCCCTTTGCACAGCGCCCTCACTCTCGGCGTCGAGCGCGCTGGTTGCTTCATCGAGCAGAAGGATCGGCGCATTCTTCAAAATGGCACGGGCGATCGCGATGCGCTGACGCTGGCCGCCTGAGAGTGACGTGCCCCGCTCGCCGAGTTTGGTGTTGTAGCCGTCCGGAAGGCGCCGAATGAATTCGTCGGCTTGGGCCGCCGTCGCGGCGCGGCGGACCTCCGACAGCGTCGCCGCCGGCGTCCCGTACCGAATATTCTCCGCGACCGTATCTGCAAAGAGCGCGACATCCTGCGGAACGAGCGCGATCCGATTACGAAGCGCCGACAGATCGGCGTCCCGGAGGTCAACGCCATCAACCCGAATGACGCCCTCATCGGGATCGTAAAATCTCAGCAGGAGATTGAAGATCGTCGTCTTGCCGGCACCTGAGGCTCCGACGAGAGCCAGCGTCTCACCAGGATCCGCGCGAAACGTTACGCCATCGAGCGCTTTCTCGCTTTTTCGCGCCGCATAGGAAAAACTGACGTTATCGAATGCGATGCTGCCGACCGCGGGCTGCGGCAGAGGCGTAGGATTTTCAGGCGAACGGATCGCAGGGACAGTCGCCATCATTTCCGAAAGCCGCTCGGCGGCGCCGGCGGCCTGACTGATCTCGCCCCAAACTTCGGAAAGCTCGGCAAGGGCGCCGGCGGCGAACAGTGCGTACAGAACAAACTGCCCGAGGCGGCCGCCCGTCATATCGCCCGCAATAACTAATGACGCCCCATACCAGAGCACGCCGGTGACGCTCGCAACCGTCAGAAAGATCGCGATCCCTGTTAACGCTGCTCGCGCTTGCATGCGCCGGCGCGCCGCGCTGAACGTCCGCTCGACCGCGCGTGAGTACCGCTCCGAAACCGTCGCCTCGTTCACGTAGGCCTGCATGGTCCGATAGGCGCCGAGGTTCTCCGACGCGTACGCGGAAGCCTCGCCGAGCGTGTCCTGCGCGTGCCTCGAAAGCCGTCGTACCATTCGCCCGAAACCAACGAGCGGCAGGACGATGATCGGGATCGCCAGCAGAACGAGCGCAGACAATTGCACGCTGGTGACGAACATCATGATGAGCGCGCCGATCAGCATGATGAGATTGCGCGCCGCCTGGCTGAGCGACGAGCCCGCGACCGCCTTGATCTGCGTCGTATCCGCCGTCAGCCGGCTCATCAGTTCGCCGGAATGATTGACGTCGAAATAAGCCGGCCCGAGCTTGGCAAGCTGCGCGAACACCTTGGCGCGCAAATCCGCGACGACGCGTTCGCCGATCCAGTTGACGAAATAAAAACGGGCGGGGCTAGCGACGGCGATAACGATGCCGACGCCGATCAGCGTCAGGAAGTAGTTGTTGATCAGCGCTGAGTCATTGCCGCCGAAGCCTTTGTCGATCATGCGGCGAACCGCGAGCGGCACCGACAGCATGGCGAGCGCCGAAACGACGAGCGAAATGACCGCGCCCCACAGCGCGCCCTTATGGGCCAGAATCAGCGGCTTCAGCGTAAGAAGCGGCTTGAGAGACAGGCGTTGCCGTTGCTGGGGAATTTCATCCGCCGTTTGAGGCCTCTCCGGCCCCGCTGCCGCAACGTCACTGCTCATGGGTTACAAGTCCAAGTCGCGGGCAAACAAGATGTTTCAACCCTTAAAGCCCGGGGACCATGCCTGAGCGGCGGCGGAGGCTCAAGTGGCAATGGGCCGCTGGCGGACCTCGGCGAAATTACGAATTGCTTAGGTTTGCAGCGCACTCCGGCTTGTGCGCAGCAGCTATCTCGGCTAAACAACGCGCCAATTCAGTCCCCTTATGCAACAGAGCGGGGCCGGGGCTCGTCAGAGCTTCGCCGAGAACAACGTATTACCGGACGGACTAAAGGCCATGAAGAAAGACGCTGACCTTCACCCCGATTACCACCAGATCAAGGTGGTGATGACGGATGGATCCGAATTCGTAACCTACTCGACCTACGGCAAAGAGGGCGACAAGCTCACTCTCGACATCGACCCCAACACGCACCCGGCCTGGACCGGCGGCGACGCGAAGTTGATGGACCGTGGCGGCCGCCTGTCGCGCTTCAAAAAGAAGTTCGAAGGCATGTACTGATCGACGCAAAAGCGTTGGCGACATCTACCGACGAAACCAAAAGGCCCGCTCTCTCGAACGGGCCTTTTTGATTTTCGATACGCGATCGAAACTTCAGCTCGCCTTCACCGCGAACGCGCGCTCAAGCAATCCAACCTGATGCGCAACCGGGTTCACCGCGCTCTCCGGCAGATCCGCAGCCGACGGCTTGGTCAGCACGCGATCGATCTGTGAAATGCGATCGTGGAGATTGAAGCTTTCCGCGATCAGGTTCTGCAATCCTTGCGGAAGCTCCGCATAGCCCTTCACGTGCGACGGCCGCCCGAATGCCTGCAGCTTCACGCGGCGACGCTTCTTTTGCGCCTCTTCTTCGGTAATCTCGCCTTCGCGCAACGCGCGGCGAATGAGAAGCCAGGAGGCGAGATCGAGCAGCCGGGTCGTCAGCCGCATGCTCTCGGTTGCATAGAGCACACCGACGCCGCCCGTGAGAGTTTTTGCTTCCTTGCGGCCGGGGCCATCAAGGTAGCTTGCCGTGCGCTCGACGAGCGCCATGCCTTCACGGAAAATGTGGTCAAACTGTTCGGAGGCCTGAAACCGCTCGCCGAACGAGACCGTTTTGGCGCTGCCAGCCGGCGCGCCATCCACGCGATATACGTTACTCATGACCCTCAACGATACAAACGCTTACCCGTGTGCAACTGCTAACACGAACCGAGACTAGGATACCATAGTTAACAACATCGCCCAAAACGGGGCGGTTGCCTTCACACCTGTGGACAGTGCAAAAAAAGAGCCGCCCAGTGGAGCGGCTCGTAAGTCAACAGAGAGGCGTCAAACAAAGCGGCAGAGGAGCCGCTCAAATCCAGATGGCCTGGATTGCGCTGAAGATGCCGCGATATGCTTAAGGTCCGGTTAAGTCAGAACGCACGCTGTCGACGACGCTGTTAGGATTCGATACGCGCTGCGCTAAGTGTGGCATCCCGAAATCGGACGCGCTGAATCGCATTTCAAACTTATGCTTCATATCCGCTTCACGATTTGAAAAGCGCTCTCGCGGCTTCTTCGTGACGCTTCTTGCGATCGACTTCCGCGCGAACCCGGACAATCTCGCCTTCGAGATCCTTGATCCGTTTTTCCAGCTCGGCAACTGAAAGCGTCTCGAGGCTTTCCCCGATTGCCACCCCACTCGGCTTTTTTTGCGGCAGGAGATCGTCGAGATCCATAACCCGTCCTCCATGGTCTTTTCCGCAAGTCTATTGAAGACGGACCCTGTGGTCGAGATCGCATGAGCCTCTGTGCCGCCATGCCGGGGTTGCCCCGCCTCTCCCGGCATGCATTCTCTCGCCTCTGGTCGATAAGAAAGCAAATGTGATGAGCCTCCCCACCTCAATGAAAGCTGTCGCCATCAATGGCTCCGGTGGCCCCGAGGTCCTGACCTTGACGGAATTGCCTCTGCCTCAGCCGAAGGCGGGCGAGGTGCTGATCAAGGTCTCGGCCGCTGGCGTAAATCGGCCCGATGTGCTGCAGCGTCAGGGCAATTATCCGGCGCCCAAAGGCCATTCCGAGCTTCCGGGTCTCGAGGTCTCGGGTACGATCGCCGCGTTAGGCGACGGCGCCAACCTGTTCGCCATCGGCGATCCGGTCATGGCGCTTGTCCCGGGCGGGGGTTACGCCGAATACGCGGCGGTCTCCGAACTCGCGTGCATCAAGAAGCCAGATTCGCTCTCGTTCGAGGAAGCGGCGGCCATCCCGGAAACGTTCTTCACCGTTTGGCACAACGTCTTTCAACGCGGACACCTGAAGGCCGGCGAAAAATTCCTCGTTCATGGCGGTACCGGTGGCATTGGCGTCACCGCCATCCAGCTCGCCAAAGCCTTTGGCGCGACCGTCTTCACGACGGCCGGCTCGGACGAAAAATGCCAGGCCGCGCGCGCTCTCGGCGCCGACGTCGCCATCGATTATCGCGTCGAGGATTTCGCCCAGATCATCAAAACCGAAACCGCCGGCAAGGGCGTCAATGTCATTCTCGACATGGTCGGCGGCGACTACATCGAGAAGAACATCCGCTCGCTGGCCGACGATGGCCGCCTCGTCAACATCGCGTTCCAGAAGGGCTCGACCGCAACGGTCGATTTCATCCGCGTGATGTTGAAGCGCCTGACCATCACGGGCTCAACGCTGCGCATTCGTTCGCCCGAGGTGAAAGGCGAGATCGCGCGCGAGATCGCGGAGAAGGTCGTGCCGCTGATCGTGGCAGGGAAAATCAAAATTCCGATCGACAGCAAATATCCGCTCGCGAACGCCGCCGACGCACATGTGCGCATGGAAAGCAGCGCCCACATCGGCAAGATCGTGCTGATCGTTTCGTAGCGTGGATGGCTACCACACCAACTCGGGCATCACGGCAACCGGCCTCGCGCCGCTTGCTCTAGAGAACAGTCGGCTAGCGGCCTCGCTTATGGCTTCGCCGGATTTCACGTACACACCGCTTGCAATAAAAACCGAGCGGATGCCGAAGCCGGCGGCGCCCGCGATGTCGGTCGCGACACCATCGCCGATCGCCAGCACCCGATCCTTTCCGACGGCCGCTCCGCGCATGTCCGAGCCGGTATGGAGCGCCAGTTCGTAGATCGGCTCGTAGGGTTTGCCGGCATAGCTCACTCTGCCACCCAGCGCTTGATACGCCGCCGCGATTGCACCAGCGCAATAGACGATCCGCCGCCCGCGCTCGACCTTCAAATCCGGATTGGCACAGATCATCGGCACATCGCGCGACCTGAGCTTCGCGAGCAGCGCGGAATAATTGTCGGGTGTCTCTGTCTCGTCGTCGTAAAGGCCCGTGCATACTGCCACCACTGCGTCGTCTGCCGATGCGCCGGGCTTGGCGCGCAAGCCGGCGAATATCGGCAGGTCGCGTTCCGGCCCGATGTGCAGAATAGGTTGCCCCGCCCATTCCTCGATCAAGCTGCGCGACACGTCTCCGGAACTCACGATGCCGTCGTAAGCGGCGCGCGATACCCCGATGCCATCGAGTTGCTTCCCCACGCTCTCGCGCGGCCGCGGCGAGTTGGTGACGAGCAGCACCGTCCCGCCCTGCTGGCGAAAGGCTTCGCAGGCCGCGACCGACGACGCGAATGGCGTCACGCCATTGTGCATCACGCCCCAGATGTCGACGAACCACAGATCCGACGTCTCCGCGAACGGCGTGATCGATGAAAGAACGGGAATAGCGGTCATGGCGCGCCTTAGGCTTCACGCCGCGCTTGGAGCGGCTT
>JBEVLH010000427.1:0-7961 GCA_040509255.1 Hyphomicrobium sp.
GCGCTTGTTGATTTCATTCAGCGCCGCGCCCGCGACAACGCCCTCGTCCACGTCCACACCATGGCCGCGATGACGAAAGCCCTCAAGGGCGACGAGATGACCGAGATCGGCCTCCTGAAGCGCGCCGGAGCCATTGCGTTTTCCAATGGCAAATCGAGCGTCATCAACACGCGCGTCATGCGCAATATCTTGAGCTACTCGAAAGATTTTAACGCCCTCGTCGTTCACCACACCGAGGATCCCTATCTCTCCGCCGGCTCGATGAATTCCGGCGAGGTCGCCGCCCGCCTCGGGCTTTCCGGAGTATCAAAGATCGCCGAGACCATCATGCTCGAGCGTGACGTGCGTCTCGTTGAAATGACCGGCGGCCGCTACCATGCCGCGACGATCAGCTGCCGGGAAAGCCTCGATGTCGTCAAGGACGCCAAGGCGCGGAAGCTGCCAGTAAGCTGCGGCGTCTCGATCAATCATCTGACCCTCAATGAAAACGATATCGGTTCCTACCGAACCTTCTTGAAGGTCCGCCCGCCGCTTCGGCGCGAAGAAGATCGCGTTGCGATGGTGCAGGCCGTTGCGAACGGTGACATCGACATCATCGTATCAAGCCACGATCCCCAGGACGCCGACACGAAACGACGGCCTTTCGCAGAAGCCGCCGACGGTGCAGTTGGCCTCGAAACTCTGCTGTCGGCTGCGCTACGCCTCGTCCACTCTGGCGATATGACTCTTCCGGCCATGCTGAAGGCACTCACCATCAATCCGGCGCGATTGCTCGGTCTTCATTCCGGCCGCCTGACGAAGGGTGCCATTGCCGATCTTGTTCTGTTCGACCCCGGTGAGCCGTGGGTCGTAAACAAGGATCTCCTTCGATCCCGTTCGAAGAACACTCCGTTCGACGAAGCCAAGATGCAGGGTCGCGTTCTCAGAACCATGGTTGCCGGGCAAACCGTCTACGAATACGCTGGCGTCGAGCGCACCTAACTTCAGCGCCCCATCGACGAATGCGCCCGCCAGACAAAAAGACTTCTACCATGGTCCCGATGTTACCCCTGGCTGTGCTGACCGACGCCGCCGCCTGGGCTCCTATCGCAATCGCCCTTGCCATCGGCTACCTGTTCGGGTCGATTCCGTTCGGACTCCTGTTGACGCGTGCGGCCGGCCTGGGTGATATCCGCAGTATCGGGTCCGGCAACATCGGCGCGACCAACGTTCTGCGAACCGGAAATAAGAAGCTCGCCGCTGCGACGCTCCTCCTCGATGCTGCGAAAGGCGCCGTGGCCGTCGTTGTCGCGCGCCACTTTTTCGGCGAAACGGCCGCAATGCTTGCCGGTTTTGCAGCCTTTATCGGGCATATCTTTCCCGTCTGGCTCGAATTCAAAGGCGGCAAGGGCGTCGCGACTTACCTCGGCGTATTGACCGCGCTCGCCTGGGAGCTGGCACTCATCTTTGCGGTGCTTTGGCTGGCTATCGCCAAGGTCAGCCGGATATCGTCTCTCGCAGCGCTCGTCGCCACGGCTGCGGTCGTGATAGCCGCGTGGCTCTGGAGCGATCGCGACCTCGCCATCGTCGTCACGCTGATGAGCGCAATCGTGATCCTGAAACATCGCGCGAATATCGAGCGCCTGCTCGCCGGAGAGGAGCCGAGGATTGGCTCCAAAACCTGATCAACCTGAACTCTTCGCCGACGCACCGTCGCCTTCCAGCCTTTCCGACGAGGAACGGTTGGCGTGTCTCCGATTGATCCGGTCGGAAAACGTCGGCCCCGTGACGTTCCGCGATCTCATCAATTACTACGGCGGCGCCGCGAAGGCCCTCGAGATACTTCCGACGCTGTCGCGCCGAACTGGCCCGGGGCGCCCCCTTCAAATTTGCCCGAAATCGGACGCCGAGCGCGAACTGAACACCGCCGAACGCATCGGCGCAGTCCCGTTTTTCACTCTCGAACCGGGTTACCCTCCGCTGCTCGCGGCAATCGATGCGCCACCACCATTAGTCTACGTCAAAGGCGACCCGAGCCTGTTCACCCGCCCTGCTGTCGCAATCGTTGGTTCGCGGCAATGCTCGGCCGCCGGCGTCCAGTTGACCAAACTGCTCGCCACCCGATTGGCAGAGGCAGGCTTCGTCATCGTCTCTGGCCTCGCTCGCGGTATCGATCGCGCGGCGCACGAAGCCTCATTGAAGAGCGGCACCGTCGCGGTCGTGGCAGGGGGCATCGATTGGGTTTACCCACCGGAACATGCCGATCTCCAGGCCCGCATCGGCACTGAAGGTTGCCTCATCACCGAAAGGCCGCCGGGGCTGCAACCGCGTGACAAAGACTTTCCGCGCCGCAACCGGATAATCGCGGGCCTTGTCTACGGCGTCGTCATCATTGAGGCCGCGGCCCGCTCCGGCACGCTCGTAACGGCTCGGTATGCCAATGAGCTCGGCCGCGAGGTCTTCGCTGTTCCCGGCCACCCGTTGGATCCGCGGGCCGAAGGAACCAACCGGCTGATCAAGCATGGCGCGACGCTTGTCACCGAGGTGGCGGACATTCTCGAAGTCCTTCGCCCCATCGTCGGCCTGGAGGAACGCAGCTCCAGTTATGGTGCCGTCAAGCCGGCCCAGAACCTGCCGCCGCCAACCCCGATACCAGCGACGCCCGACTTCGCCCCTGCCGACGTCATGAAAGCCGTGGTGACTGCCCTAGGGCCCGCCCCTGTCACCGTGGACGCGATCGCGCGGCAAACGGGCCTCAACGCCCAGGCGGTCCAGATTGCCCTGCTGGAACTCGACTTGGCCGGCCGCATCGAACGACAGGGGCGCAGCCTCGTTGCCCTCAAGGGCACCTAGGCGCTCCGTCGATCGGTCTCGCGTTTGGCTTCCGCCCACGATATGGCAAGCATGCGGGAGAGCCTCCGGCACCCCGCCCGTTCGGCCATACGCTGTAATTCGCTCAACATATCGGCAAGATACTCAAGGTGCTCTTGCCGACTTCCGCCCGCCTGATGCGGTCCTCTGCTATGGTGTAGATCGCCCATTTCCGTGAGATCATTCCCGCCGTATTTCATGATGGACGCTACCGCACTCTCCATTTGGTAGCAATAATAATTAATATACAATCTTCAGTGGAAACAACCAGGGATTTGACAGGGCTGCGTCGATCAACCATGTTCCCGCCCCGCCGAGCGGCCCCAGATGAAGGCCGCCGATCCGCACCAGATGCGGGGTATATCGGCGCCAGGAGCGAAATCGCCAGATGAACGTTGTCATCGTCGAATCCGCCGCTAAGGCCAAGACGATCAATAAATATTTGGGCTCGGGTTACAAGGTCATCGCGTCCTACGGACATGTCCGCGACCTGCCGGCCAAGGATGGGTCCGTCGAGCCCGACCACGATTTCCAGATGCATTGGGAGGTCGACCCAAAGTCTCAGAAGATCATGCGCGAGATCGCTGACGCGGTGAAGAAGGCCGACAAGCTCATCCTGGCGACCGACCCTGATCGCGAAGGCGAAGCCATCTCCTGGCACATCCTCCAGATCCTCAACCAGAAGAAGGCCCTCGGCAAAGATACCGAGGTCGAGCGAGTGGCGTTCAACGCCATCACCAAGCAGTCGATCCTGGCCGCACTCAAAGAACCGCGCCAGATCGATGAGCCGCTGGTCGATGCCTACCTCGCCCGCCGCGCCCTCGACTATCTCGTCGGTTTCACGCTCTCGCCGGTTCTTTGGCGCAAACTTCCCGGCTCGCGCTCCGCGGGTCGCGTTCAGTCCGTTGCGCTCCGGCTCGTATGTGACCGCGAAGCTGAGATCGAAGCGTTCAAAACAGACGAATACTGGACGATCGAAGCGCTGCTTTCGACGGCGAAGAACGAAGACGTGCGCTCGCGGCTCGTGGCGATCGACGGCACCGTTTTGAAGAAGCTCGATATCAAAGACGAAGCGACTGCGACGGCGATCAAGAAAGCCCTGATCGGCCGGGATTTCCGCGTCGCCTCGGTCGAAAAGAAGGCCACTAAGCGCAATCCCTATGCGCCGTTCACGACCTCGACTTTGCAGATGGACGCGTCGCGTAAACTCGGCTTCTCAGCCAAGCAGACCATGCAGATCGCCCAGCGCTTGTACGAAGGCGTCGACATAGGCGGCGAGACCGTCGGGCTCATTACTTATATGCGAACGGACGGCGTCCAGATCGTTCCCGAGGCCGTCAGCCAGATCCGCGACGTGATCTCGGCCGAATACGGCAGAAACTACACACCATTCGCGCGCGAATACAAAACCAAGGCCAAGAACGCCCAGGAAGCGCACGAAGCGATCCGCCCAACCGACCCGCGCCGCAAACCAGATCAGGTTCGCAAGCATCTCGAAAAGGATCAGGCTGCCCTCTACGACCTGATCTGGAAGCGCACGATTGCGAGCCAGATGGCGGCTGCCGATATCGAGCAGACGACCGCCGAAATCGACGCAAAAGGCGCCGACGGCAAAGCTTATGGTCTTCGCGCCAACGGCTCGGTCTTGATGTTCGACGGCTTTCTGAAGGTCTACGAAGAAGGCCGTGACGACCGCGTCCGCACGATCGAGAAGGGCAAGGACGATACCTCCGACGAGGACGAGAACGATCGTCGCCTGCCGCCTCTCGCCGTTGGGGATCACCTGAAAGATAAAGAAGTCAGCGCCGACCAGCATTTCACGCAGCCTCCTCCCCGCTTTTCCGAGGCGACGCTGGTGAAGCGTATGGAAGAGCTAGGCATCGGACGTCCGTCGACCTATGCATCGACGATGGCGGTGCTGGTCGATCGCGATTACGTCCGCATCGACAAGAAACGCCTTGTTCCGGAAGACAAGGGACGGCTCGTCATCGCCTTCCTGGAAAGCTTTTTCAAACGCTACGTCGAGTACGACTTCACGGCCGATCTTGAAGAAAAGCTCGATCTCATTTCCAACGATGAGCTTGCCTATAAAGAAGTGCTGCGTGATTTCTGGCGCGACTTCATGGCGGCCGTGAGCGAGATCAAGGATCTACGCGTCGGCGACGTCCTCGAAGCGCTCAATGAGATGCTTGGGCCTCACGTCTTCCCGGACAAGGGCGACGGCAGCGATCCGCGCCTCTGTCCGAAGTGCGGCAACGGACGCCTGAGCCTCAAGATCTCCGGCAAGTACGGCGCCTTCATCGGTTGCGGCAACTACCCCGAGTGCAACTACACGCGCCAACTCTCGCAAAGTGCTGACGGCGACGCCGCAGCGCTGGACGGCAAAATCCTTGGCTATAATGACGATGGCCTCGCTGTGACCCTGAAGACCGGCCGGTTTGGGCCCTACATTCAGTTGGGCGAAGCCGAAGGGGATGAAAAGCCGAAGCGCTCAAGCATCCCCAAGGGCGTCGACGCTGCGACGCTGGATTTTGACAAGGCGATGCAGCTCTTGTCGCTGCCACGCGAGGTCGGCGCACACCCCGACGAAGGCGGCGTGATCACGGCGGGCCTCGGCCGGTTCGGTCCCTTCATCGTCCACGAGAACGGGGACGCAAAGACTTACGTCAATCTCGAAAGTATCGAGGACGTCTTGTCGATTGGTCTCAATCGCGCCGTCACGCTGCTCGCTGAAAAACGTGCAGGCGGCGGCAAAAGCCGCTTTCAGCGGAATGCGCCGAAGGTGCTCAAGGATCTTGGCGCTCATCCGAGCGAAGGCGGCGCGGTCCAGGTCCTTGAAGGCCGTTATGGCCCCTATGTCACGCATAACAAAGTCAACGCCACAGTCCCGCGCGCCAAAGATCCGGCATCGCTAACGATGGACGAAGCTGTCGCGCTGATCGCCGAGCGCATCGCTAACGGCGGCGGTAAGAAGAGCAAGCCATCACGCGGCGCTAAGGCCAAAAGCGCCAAAGAGGAAAAGCCGGCGAAATCACCGAAGGCTGCCAAGGCCACCGCTGAAAAGCCAGCCGCTCCGAAGACCACGAAATCGCCCGCCAAGAAATCCGCCCCGACGTCGGCCGCGGGCAAGAAACTCGCAAGGGCGAAGGCCTGATCGCAAAACGACGAGGCGCACAGGTGGCCCGCAAATCCAGCGCGACGCGAGCCCCCGCCAACGGCGGTCTGCCGAGCAAGGAGCAAATTCTTGAGTTCCTGAACTCCTCGCCCGGCAAGGCCGGAAAGCGGGAAATCGCGCGCGCATTCGGCGTCTCAGGCGGTGCTAAAATTGCGCTGAAGCGCATCCTCGCCGAGATGGCGGAGGAGGGCTCGCTCGCCGGTGACAAGAAGCACTTGCGGGAAAAAGGCAAGCTTGCGCCCGTTACCACGCTCGAAGTCACGGGCCGCGATGACGGCGGTGACTTGCTCGCAAAGCCCCTCCAGTGGCAAGAGTCAGACGGCAAACGCCCGCTGGTTCGCGTTTTGGCGGCCTCCGACGGCCGCAACGTCGAAATCGGCATCGGCGACCACATTCTCGCGCGCGTCCAGAAATTAACACGCGGCAGCGGCGGCCCGGCCTCCCACGAAGCGACGCCGATCAAAAAGCTGCCGCGTGAGAAACGCCGGCTTCTAGGCGTCTTTCGTGCTTCAAAACGCGGCGGTGGCACCATCGAGCCCATCAACCGCAAGGAATTGAAAAGCTGGCCGATCCTGCCCGATGATGTGGGTGGCGCCGAGGACGGCGATCTCGTCCGCTTCGAACTCGTCCGCCGCGGGCGGTTCGCGACCCCCCGCGCCGAAATCGTCGAAAGCTTGGGCAATCCGGACGATCAGCGAAAAATTTCGCTTATTGCGATTCACGCCCACGGCATCCCCGAGGACTTTCCAGAGTCCGTCCTGAAGGAATGCGAAACGCTTGCGCCGCCGACGATGGATGGCCGCACCGATCTCCGAAACATCCCTCTCCTGACCATCGATCCAGTCGATGCCCGCGACCACGACGATGCCGTGCACGCCGAACTGGACACTGACAGCAAGAATTCGGGCGGCTTCGTCGTCACCGTCGCCATTGCCGACGTTGCCCAATACATCCGGCCAGGCTCGAAGCTCGACCGTGAGGCGCAGCTTCGCGGCAATTCTGTTTATTTCCCCGACCGTGTCGTGCCGATGCTGCCGGAAAAGATATCGAACGATCTCTGTTCCCTGCGAGAGTTGGAGGAGCGTCCGTGTCTTGCCGTGCGAATGGTGTTCGACAAGCACGGCGAAAAGCGCAGCCACAAATTTCTCCGCGCCATGATGAAATCGGCGGCCAAGCTTTCCTATCAGGAAGCGCAGGCCGCAATTGATGGCACCCCGTCCGAGAAATGCCGGCCCCTGATGGAGCGCGCGCTCGAACCGCTCTGGGCGGCCTATCGCACCGTGGCGAAGGCGCGCGACAAGCGCGGGCCGCTCGATCTCGATCTGCCCGAACGTCGGATCGTTCTCGACGACCAAGGCAGGGTCGCGCGCGTTGTGACGCCCGAGCGGCTCGAGGCGCACCGGCTCATCGAAGAGTTCATGATTCAGGCGAATGTCGCGGCTGCCGAGACGCTGGAAGAAAAGCGCCTGCCGCTTGTCTATCGCGTCCACGACCAGCCGAGCCCGGAGAAGCTCAAAGGCCTGCGCGATTTTCTTGAAACGCTCGACATGAAAATCCCTCACGCCGGCGCTCTCAAGCCAGAGGCTTTCAATCGCGTGCTGGAACAGGCCAAAGATCTGCCCGTCCCGGATCTGATCAGCGAGGTGATCCTTCGCTCCCAATCGCAAGCCGAGTACAATCCGAAGAATATCGGGCACTTCGGTCTGAACCTCGTCCGCTACGCTCACTTCACGTCGCCTATCCGCCGCTATGCGGACTTAATCGTGCACCGCGCCCTGATCCGCGCGCTCAACCTCGGCACCGACGGACTGACGGATGAAGAAATCCCTCGCCTCGCAACTATCGCGAAGGCGATCTCGGATACCGAGCGCCGCGCCATGGCGGCCGAACGCGAGACGACCGACCGGCTGATCGCCGCTCACCTGGCTGACCGCAT
>JBEVLH010000428.1:0-7044 GCA_040509255.1 Hyphomicrobium sp.
TGGAATCTCGCGTGGGCTAGCCTCCGAGAGCCACCAGAGGATTTTCGATGAAGACGCTCCGTGAGCGCCTGCGCCAGTACGAGCAAAAACTTCGCGAGTTGAGCAATCCGGCAAACGCGGAGGAAATGACGTCTGAAGTTCGGGCGATCCTGATTGAAACTTGCCGATCGGCCATCGCCCAGCTCAAGGAGGAGATAGAGGAGACGACTTAAGATACGCCGTTGCAGGTGATAGCGGACGGCAGCCGCTCGCGGGGTCGGCGGCCTTGGAACTCCGCGGTTACCCCTATGACGTCCGGGCATCGCTTTTTGCGAGGGCAACAAGCGCGGGCCGAAGCTCCGCGGCGGACGCCAGCGGGCGGTCGAACCATAAGCGCGCGATGCGATCGCCTGCGGTCATGTCCAAGCCTTCCGGGTCCAAGCTGGCGAGACTCCAGCTGCTTCCTTCTTCGCCGACCCTGGCCGCGTATTTTTGGATTGCGTCCAGGTGGTCGGAATTCATGTGGCTGACGGCGCTCTCCTCGAATTCGGGAAGCGCTTCGACTCCCGTCAGTGACGTTTGGAGGTCGGCCGGTGCCAAAGAGTATGCCTTGCCAAAGCCGCCGTTGAGGGACGCCCGCGATGTCGTGAACCGCCAGAATGAAAAGTCGGGAAAGTCGACGTACAAGGAGGCCTTGGGATGCCGCCGGAGGTATCGCTGACGGCCAAAGGTGTGCTCCGGGTCGGGGCTAGGCTCGATTTTCGCGGCCGTGCCGATCAACGTCAACCTGGGATGCGCCAGCGGATCACCTTTGCCTGGCTCACCAACGAGCAACGAACATCTCCCGTCGGCTTCAAGATTTGTGAAATGGCCTGAAAGCCGCGAAATGAGAAAAATCGGAGAGCCATCCATGGCGGTCGCGAGACTGACGCGACTGACTGAGGGCGCCCCGTCGCGCGGGTCCAGTGTGCCCAAGGCCCCATAACGCGCCGTTCGAACCAGCGTTTTTCCGAGCCGTTTCGCCGCATCGTCGACCGGCTGCAGCACGTCCGGCTTCTTTTCCGTCATCGTCAATTACCTCAAGTCGAATTCTCACGGCGGCAGCGCGGGGTCTCATTCGGCCGGACCCTACACAAATGCGCTCCTCTCAGCTACACGGGCATTGCACGGCTCTGACGTCCGCGGCGTGCGTGTCGACGCGCCTGGGAAATTTTTCCATATGCATCCCGTTCAAGTTTTCGAACTCGTTTTCATCCTGCTTCTGGCAATCCTGCTTCTTCAATGGATCGCGCTGCGGTTGCGCCTGCCGCCTGCGGTGGCGCTGCTGGTGGGTGGGGGGGCGCTAGCGTTCGTGCCGGGGCTGCCCGTCGTCGAGTTAGACCCTGAACTCGTTCTCGTTCTCTTTCTGCCGCCGTTGCTGATGGATGGCGCCTATTTTACCGAGCATGCCGAATTTCGCAGACATCTCGCGGGCGTCCTTTCTCTCGCGGTCGGCGCTGTGGTGTTCACGACCTTGGTGGTCGGCGTCGTTACGCACTGGTTGTTGCCTGCCCTGCCGTGGGCAGCGTGCTTCGCACTTGGCGCGATCGTGTCGCCGCCGGATGCCGTTTCGGCGCGCGCCATCTTGCAGTCCGTGAAGCTACCGCGCCGCCTTTCGACGTTGCTCGAAGGCGAAAGCCTCCTCAATGATGCGACAGGCCTCGTGCTGTTTCGCTTCGCCGTCGTCGCGGCGCTGACAGGTACGTTTTCCGCCACTGCGGCCGTCGGTCAATTTCTCGTTCTTGCGTTTGGAGGGATCGCCGTCGGTGTCGGATTGGGAGGCCTTTGGATGCGTCTCCTGCGACGCCTCAAAGATGAGCATCTCGTCATCACGGCGTCGGTATTGTTGTGTTGGGCGGCGTATCTGGCGGCAGAAGCGCTCCACGTATCCGGCGTCATCGCCACGGTCACGTCGGGCTTGGTGTTCGGGTGGTTTCAGCACACAATTTTTTCCGCGCGGATACGGATGCGCGGCACGGCTTTTTGGCAAGTGATGGTCTTCGTTTTTGAAGCCTTCATTTTCATTCTGATCGGATTTTCGCTCCGTGGTGTGTTGGAGCGTGTCGGCGGCGTCGATGTCGTTTTGAGGGAAATGGCAACTCCAATTTTGGCCATCGTGCTGGCCATGACGGCGGCGAGATTTATCTGGGTTTTCGTAAGCGACGCTCTCCTCTCTGCGCTCAAGGCGCTCGGCGTCGAGCGTGCCCGTCCACTTGGGGCGGCCGGCGCGACGGTGCTGAGTTGGGCGGGAATGCGAGGGGTCGTCACTCTTGCGGTCGCGTTGACACTACCCGCCGCGCTGCCCGGCCGCGATTTTATGCTGGTGGCGGCGTTCGCCGTGATCCTCGTTACCGTTCTTCTGCAGGGGACGACGCTCGGCGCGCTCATTCGTATTTCGGGATTAGTCGAAGACGATCACAGAGAGGGCAAGCTTAGCGCCTCGGAGGCGGAAGCGGCCATGATGGAAGCGCAGAAAAGTGCCGTCGAAGCGTTGGCCTACGATGACGATGGCACGCTAATTCATCCCCAGCTTCTCGAGCGGTACTCGCGCCGGGCGTCCGCGGCCGCAAACTATGTGGGCGACGAAGACGCGCACAAGGATAGGATCAATGCGCATTACAACGTGATCCTAGCAGCTGTAGCGGCCGGCCGCGAAGAGCTTATGCGGCTCCATCGTGCGGCCAAGATCGATGACGACACGCTGCACTCTCTCGAACGCGATCTTGATATCGACGAAATCGGTGCTTTGCACGGGCGCGTGTAGCGTGGCACCGCCGCGCGCGGGCAGGGACGCATGAAAACGGCTGGGGGAGATCGTGTCGCGCCTCAAAATCTACCTCGCAGGACCCGAAGTCTTTCTGCCTGAGTTCGGTAAGCCGGTGTTCGACGCAAAAAAAGCGATGTGTGCCGAATTCGGTTTTGAAGGCGTGTCGCCAATGGATGGCGACCTGAACCTCGTTGGGCTGTCGGCCTTCGCGCAGGGCGTCGCGATCTACCGAGGGAACATCGAGCACATGCGCGGTTGCGATGCGGTTATTGCGAATATGACGCCGTTCCGCGGTGTCAGCATGGATGCCGGTACAGCTTTCGAGATGGGTTACATGGCGGCGAGCGGCAAGCCGGTGCTGGGCTATACGCACGCCACATCTGCCTTCCATCTCCGTTCGGCGAGATATTACGAGCACGGCCGATCGGATCTGCTCGAACTCTACAGCGCGGGGACGTCGGTCGAGCGCTTCGACATGGCGGACAATCTGATGATGGTGGGCGCGGTAGACTGCGCGGGTTTTCGTGTCCATCAGGCACACGTGCCAGCGGGCGAAGAGTTGACCTCTCTCCCGGGCTTTCGAATGTGCCTGGAGGAATTGAGCTGCCGGGCCGGCGGCGACGGAAAAGATTAATCGACGTCCCGGGTAAGCCGATCCAGATGGCGGCGGATATGAGCGGCCTGTGCCGGGGTTGCGGCCAATGCAATGGCGCGGTCGAAGTCTGCTCGCGCTTCTGCGGGGCGGCCAGCCTGAAGGAGAAAAGCGCCGCGAGCGCCGAAATAATGAAAGTAGCCGGCGAGCGGCTTTTCAAGCGACGCGATCATGGCCAGGGCCGCCTCCGGGCCATGAAGTTTCGCAGTTGCCACGGCCCGGTTCAATGTAATGACCGGGGACGGTTGCATTCGCTCCAGCGCCGCATAAAGCGCGTCGATAGCCGACCAGTCGGTGTCGTCAAATCGCGCTGCGCGGGCGTGTGTAGCGGCAATCGCCGCCTGCACCTGGTAGGGTCCCGGCCGATTGTGGCGCATGGCCTTATCCAAAAGCGCGAGCCCCTCACCTTTTTGGTTAGAGTTCCAAAGTGTCCGATCCTGATCTTCCAGCAAGATGACTTCGCCTTCGCTGTCGAAGCGGGCGGCCAGCCGCGATTGCTGCAACAGCATCAATGCGATCAGGCCCATGATTTCGGGCTCAGTCGGAAAGAGCCGCAAAAGCAGACGCGCGAGGCGGATCGCTTCATCGCAGAGGGACGAACGCGCAGGATCAATGCCCGCGGTATAGCCTTCGTTGAAGACCAGATAAATCATGGTCGCAACAGCGGCGAGCCGCTCGGCTCTTTCGATAGGCCCGGGGGTTTCGAATGGTATGCTGGCTTTTGTGATGCGGGCTTTCGCTCTCGTAATGCGCTGTTCCATCGCCGCGTCGCTGACGAGAAAGGCGCGGGCGATTTGCGAAACAGAAAGGCCAGATACGATCCGAAGCGCCAATGCGATCTGTTGCGTCGCGGGCAGTTCGGGATGACAGCAGATGAAGAGCAATCGCAAGACATCATCGCGATAGTGCGAGTCGTCCAGCCGTTCTACGAGCGACGCTTCCGCGTCGGCGAGGTCTGATACCAAGTCTTCGGGCGGCAATTCCACATCTCTGCTGCGCCGACGCGTGACGTCGAGCGCGGCGTTCCGTCCAACCATGATCAACCATGCCACGGGATCGCGCGGCGGACCGTTGCGTGGCCAGTTCCGCAACGCCCGCAGGCAGGCTTCCTGGTAAGCTTCCTCAGCCGTGTCCATGTCGCGAAAATATCGAAGCAGCGCGCCGATGGCCTGAGGGCGTGCTGCCGTCAAGGCGCTGTCGAGCCAGGCGGGGTCGTGGATGACTTGGCTCATTTCAATAGGCTTTTATTCGATCCTTTGGCGCGTTCTGTCTCGCTTCCGGAACATAGAGCGCGACGGGGCGGATCTCATAAGTGCTGGTGGGATTCGCTGCCGAAAGCTCGCGCGCAACGGCCAACGCGGCATCGAGATCGGGAACGTCAATGACATAAAATCCGAGAAGTTGCTCCTTGGTTTCCGCGAAGGGACCGTCGATCACCACGTCGGGGCCGCGGAGCGTGGTTGCGGCAGTCGTCGGCAGAAGCCGCAGCGCGGGGCCAAGCTTGCCTTCCTTGACGAGCTTTTCGTGGACGAGGTTCAAGCGGTTCATGACCGCATCATCCTCTTCCTTGCTCCAGGACCAGACAATGTCTTCCTTATTGTAACAAAGCAGGGTGTAGAGCATGGCGATACCTCTTGGCTCATTTCGAGGACGTCTCGATGTTGGCTGGTCCGACAAGGATCGGAGAAAAAGATATCGCGGTGTCGGGATTGCGGCTTTGCCGACGTCCTTGGCACGATACACGGAGGAAGCCATGACAATATCGGCTCGCGAACTCACGCTTAATCGCCTTCTCGATGCCCCTGCCGACAAGCTGTATCGATGCTGGACAACACCGGAATTGTTGAAACAGTGGTTTGCGCCCAAGCCCTACACAACGCCCGTGGCGGAAATCGATTTGCGCGTGGGCGGCCGGTGCAACATCGTCATGCAAAGCCCCGAAGGTCAGAATATTCCGTGTCCGGGTAGTTATCTCGAAATCGTGCCGGACCGAAAACTCGTCTCAACCGATGCTTTCATCGGAGATTGGGTCCCCAAAGAGGGCGGGCCATTCATGGTGATGATCATCACGTTCGAACCCGAGGGAGACAAAACGCGATATGTCGCCACCGTTCGGCACTGGAGTGAGGACGACAAGAAAAAGCACGAAGCGATGGGATTTCACCAAGGCTGGGGACAATGCGCCGATCAGCTCGAAAAGCTGGCCAGAACGCTTTAGCAGGCTCGCGGGCAATTCGCGTTCGTTTGCGGCTTTGCGCGAGGTATCAAGGCGTCTTCTGATCGGCCGGTTTGTCGATACTGTCGATGACAACAGGATTTTCTGACTTAGCGTCGCCTTTGCCTATCCTTTTGGACGGGTCTCCAACGACCTCTTTGGGCCCTGCCAAATCGTCGTTCATGTTATAGGCGGTTACAACGCCGATGCCCGCGAGCGCGACTATTAGAGCTGAACCATAGAAGATGACCTTACGGCTATGCTTGGTGTTGAGTTCTTGCATTAATATTGCCCCTGGTTGGCCGTTCTTTCCGCAAAAAAATAAAGTCACGCCAGCGAGCGATGTTCCGCGCTGGACTTGGGAATCGAAAAAGGAAAAGGCCCCGCGCAGTGCGAGGCCTCTTCACCTATGCAAGCTCGAATCCTGTAAGCTTACTGCTTCGGCTTATCGCCGTTGGTCGAAAGGCTTGAGTCAGTCTTCTTACTGTCAGACGCTCCCGGCAGTTCCTTGGAAGAGCCCGAAGTCCCAGCAGACGTTCCGCTTGCGCCCATCGAATTGTCCGATTTCATGCTTTTGGTGTCTGAATTAGAAGTCGGGTTTGAGCTGGAGCCAGGCTTTCCTGCGCCGGCAGCCGGATCGTTTTCAGCGGCGAAGGCAGGCGATGCAGCGAAGAGCACAACCGCTGCGGCGGTGATGAGTAGTGATTTCATGGTTTCCTCCATTGTCGTATCAAGGACCAACGTGCTGGGCCATTTGTGTGTTCCGTCTTCGCGCCGCTCAACTCAGCGACGCGTCTCGAGATCGTGTTAGGATTTTGGAAGTTTGGCCTTCAACTCTTCGACCATCATTAAGTGATGTTCGAGCGTAGGAAGTGTCTTTTCGGCGAAAGATTTGACGGCGGGTGTCGGGCCGTTCGCCGTGTATTGCTTAAACAATCCGACGGCATCCTTGTGGGCTTGGACCTGCGCATCGATGTACGCCGCATCAAACCCGCTCTCGGTCGTGAACAAGCGAAGCTTTGCGTATTTCGCGGTATGAGCGACATCGAGCGCATCTTTCGGAGCTTCGATACCTGCTTCCGTCAAACTTGCCTTGAAATTCTGGCCTGCCTTCGTGTGATCATCGATCATCTGCTGGGCAAATGATTTGACGTCCGACGATTTTCCATATTTCAGCGCGAGTTCACTGGTGTCGATTTCGAACTTGTTGGACACGGCGACTTTATCGATGAAGTCCGTCGTGGCTGCTGGGACATCAGCCGCGAGCGCGGCCGTAGAAATAAATGCGAGAATTGCGAGTGAGCGGAACATGGGGGTTTCCTCAGCCGATTAAGCACGCAGGCGCAACGGCCCCGCGCTGCCGTTTGTTCCTTTGAAGGGATGAAGAAAGAC
>JBEVLH010000429.1:0-7080 GCA_040509255.1 Hyphomicrobium sp.
TTATTCCCCGCGCTCGCGAAGCGCGGCGAACGTAATGGCGGGAAAGCGCTCGCTCTTGTACTTCAGCATCCAGGCGCTTTCGGCGAGGAACACCATCGCGCCGTCGCGGTCGGTTGCGATTTCGCCCCGATGAGCGTTGACGAACTTCTGCAGCTCCGCCGGATCATCGGCGGAAATCCACCGCGCCAGCTCGAACGGCGACTGCTCGAGCGTAACCGGCACGCTGTATTCGTTGGCCACGCGTGACTGCAGCACTTCGAACTGCAATTGCCCGACGACGCCGAGGATCTGCCGGCCGCCCGCGATCGGCGTGAATACCTGCACGATCCCCTCTTCCGCGAGATCGTCGAGCGCCCGGTTGAGCTGCTTTGCCTTCATCGCATCCTGGATGACGACGCGGCGCAAAAGCTCCGGCGCGAAATTCGGAATGCCGGTGAATTTGAGAGCTTCTTTCTCGGTCAGCGTATCGCCGACCCGCAGCGTCCCGTGGTTCGGCACGCCGATGATGTCGCCCGCCCACGCTTCGTCTGCCGTCTCGCGGCCTTGCCCGAAGAAGAACGTCGGCGACGAGATCGTCATCGGCTTGTTGTCGCGCACGTGCAGCATCTTCATGCCGCGCTTGAACCGCCCCGAGCACAGCCGCATGAAGGCGATGCGATCGCGGTGGTTCGGGTCCATGTTGGCCTGAACCTTGAAGATGAAGCCCGTCACCTGATCTTCGCCCGGCTGCACCGTCCGTTGCGTCGCGTCGCGCGCCAGCGGGCCGGGCGCCCAGGCGCCGAGTGCGTCGAGAAGCTGCTCGACACCGAAATTTTTCAAGGCGCTTCCGAAGAACACCGGCGACAGATGACCCTCACGAAACGCCTGCAGATCGAAGGCAGGCAGCGCGCCTTGCGCCAGCTCGACGCCCTCGATCGTGCGATCCGCAATCCGCTCGTCGATGCCCGCGATACGGCGCAGTCCTTCGAACGTTTCGAGCGGCTCCGAACGCCCATAGGGCGCGCCGCGCTCCTCGCTCTCAGGCAGCAGGATCGTGTTGCCGACGAGATCGAGCACGCCACGAAAATCCGTGCCCATGCCGACCGGCCAACCCATTGGCACGAGATCGAGCGCCAGGTCGGCTGCAATCTGATCGAGCAGCGTCAGCGGATCTTCGGCCTCGCGGTCGATCTTGTTGATGAACGTGATGATGGGAATGTCGCGCAGCCGGCAAACCTCGAACAGCTTGCGCGTCTGGCTTTCGATGCCCTTCGCCGCGTCCATCACCATCACCGCCGCGTCGACGGCCGACAGCGTGCGATAGGTGTCTTCGCTGAAGTCGGAGTGGCCCGGCGTATCGAGCAGATTGTAGACAATGCCCTTGCGCTCAAACGTCATTACCGACGACGTCACCGAGATGCCGCGTTGCT
The DNA here is from genome assembly GCA_040509255.1 of Hyphomicrobium sp. GTDB lineage: Bacteria > Pseudomonadota > Alphaproteobacteria > Rhizobiales > Hyphomicrobiaceae > Hyphomicrobium_B. Next base: position 1,410 of record JBEVLH010000429.1, read on the forward strand.
GCTCGATCTGCATCCAGTCCGAACGCGTGCGCCGTCGCTCGCCGCGCGCCTTGACGGCGCCCGCCATCTGGATCGCTCCGCCGAACAGCAGAAGCTTTTCCGTCAGCGTCGTCTTGCCGGCGTCGGGATGCGAGATTATGGCGAATGTCCGCCGCCGCGCGATCTCGGGCGGCACCTCGGCTTCCGCCACAGCGGATTGCGGCATCACGTTCAAACTCAGGCCTCGACGACTTCTACCTGGCTCGGATCGAGCCAGATCTGATGATATTCGGCCGGCTTGCCGAACGCTTCGCCCACGTGCAGTTCGACGAGACCGTCGTCGAACTTGGCGATCGGGAATGTCTTGCCGACACAGCCCTTGAACAGCTTCAAAAGCATCTTGTTGTCGGGCAACCCGTCGGGCATTCCCAGAACGCGGACTTTGTCACCAATGTTCATGCCGTCTCCAGAAGTTCGAGCGCCTCTTTGGCGTCGAGTCGCCCGTCATATAGTGCGCGGCCCGTAATCGCGCCTTCGAGCATTCGGTAGTCGGGCTTTTTAAGATCCCGCACGTCCGCGATCGACGCGAGACCGCCGGATGCAATGACCGGGATGCGGGTCGCTCGGGCCAACGCCGCCGTCGCCGGCAAATTGAGCCCTTTCAAAACACCGTCGCGCTCGATGTCGGTATAGATGATCGCGGCAACGCCCGCATCCTCGAAGCGCTTGGCAAGATCGACGGCTGTCAGCTCAGACGTCTCCGCCCACCCTTCGACCGCCACCTTGCCGCCCTTGGCGTCGATGCCGACGGCGACCCGGCCTGGAAAGCGCTTCGCGGCCTCGCGGACGAGCGCCGGATCGCGCACTGCGATGGTCCCCAGGATGACGCGCCGTATGCCCTTCTCCAGCCACGCCTCGATCGTCGCGAGATCGCGGATGCCCCCTCCGAGCTGCGCCGGAATGGTGATCGCCTTCAATATGGCTTCGACCGCCGCGCCGTTGACGGGCTTGCCCGCAAACGCGCCGTTGAGATCGACGATGTGCAGATATTTGAAGCCCTGGCGCTCGAAGCTCGCCGCCTGCGCCGCCGGGTCGTCATTGAACACCGTCGCGGCGTCCATCTCACCGAGCTTCAGCCGGACGCACTGGCCGTCCTTCAAGTCAATGGCAGGAAATAGGATCAACGTTGGTCTCGCGGGTAAATAATCGCCCCTTCCCCTCTCCCCTTGGGGAGCGGGTCGGGGTGAGGGGCAAGTCCCTCCCCTCATCCGGCCCTCGGCCACCTTCTCCCCGAGGAGAGAAGGGGTTCATCGCGGCCATCAGATTGCTATCTTGGGTTTCTATGTTTCCCGTGCGATCAATCGCGGATCGCGCCCGGCGTCAAGGCCCGCGCTGCGGCCGCCCGCAACGCGCAAAGAGTAGAGTTCCATGGCCACAGCGTTTCTCGTTGAGCCCCCGCCCGTCGTCGCTCGCCGCCCTCTGACCGAGGACGACGCCGTCGACATCTGGATCGCCCGCTGGCTGAGGATCCGCCCCACGGACCTGCAGCGCCGCTACGCCTGCGACCCGCGCCGCCTCTATGAGATCTGGGAAGAGACGCGCTTTCCGGGCAGCCGGGCACGAGCGCTCAAGGAATTCTCGAGCCGCTTCCCGGGCCTCGAACCACGCTTTGATCCAGGCCCGCACCGGCGCATCCCGGCAACCCCGCATCCCGACCAGATGAGCCTGTTCTCGGACGCTTAACCTGCCCGAGCACTTCAGAAATTGAAGAACTTCCGGCGCAACGCGTCCTCGTAGGCCTTTTTCGCGGCCTTCACCTTGCCGCGCACGTCGTCTTCGGCGAAATGCGCTGCCTCCCATGCGTCGACTTCCGCGACCGAATGATTGACCGACGCCAATTCTTCTTCGTGCTTGATGGCCGCGATCCACTGCGCCACGGCACCAGTGTAGGCGCTCTGCAATTGATCGAGTTCCGTGGTGTTGTCGTTCATGACTGACCTCCCGCGTGTCTCAGAAGGATGCTCCCTAGCGCCCGGCTATGAACGGCCGACGACAGCGGCGCGGGAGTGCAGAAGAAAAGCCCGTTTTCCTGGCTTTTTTTAACGGTTGCCTAGACCACAATATTAAGATTCTTTGAAGAACTTTTTGAGAACAAACACTGGACAGACGGGCTGAGTCGTGGCATGTTCTCTCTATGTTCACGACGCCTTGATGCGGCGTCGCCACCGGGTCAGAGTAGCGTGTTAGACCCTCCCCGATAACTTAGGAGAGCCCCCATGCGCACTTACCTCATCTCGTACGATCTCGCCCAGCCGGCCCGCAATCAGCACGTCCTCGCCCAGGCGATCATGGGCCTCGGCGAAAAGTGGGCACGGCCGCTTTCCAACACCTGGTACGTCACGTCGGAACGCGAAGAGGTCGAACTCGAGTCCGACCTGCGCACGCTGCTCGCCGATGAGGATGGCCTTGTGATCCAGGCGACGAAGCGGGAAGCAGTCACGACCAACACCTCGCTCCGCTGGTTCCGTCAGCGCCGCCCCGGCATGGACCTCGCAGCCGACGGCAACATCATCGCCTTCCCGCTCCCGGCAACGATCGCCGCCGAGCCGATGGAGCCGGAGCTTCCGTTCGCGAAAGCGGGCTGAGTGGTGCCCGGCGCACGAATGCCGGTCTTTGGGCGGGGCGGGTCCTTCTCCCCCTTGCCTCCCTCGGGTCCGTCCCGTCCAAAGTCCGATGCTGGAGCCCCGGGGATCATGACCCCCCAAATGCCGTCCCCCCGGCACATGATCCCCGGCTCCCTTTTTTGAGACACGAGACCACCGGAGGCCGAAAGCTCCCGGAGGATGCCAAAAGCCTTCGTTGAGTTGCGTTCGTGCGTATCCCGTTCTTGCTCCCCCAAGCCCCCCGCACCGGATCAGCGCCATGAAGACCTTCCTTCTCCATCACCTCCCCAAATCCGCCGACCAGGACACCTGGACGGTCACGTTCTCGCTCCCCTACATCGCCACCGAATACGCACCGGCCGGCAACGGCGTCTGGTACGTCCGGACCTGGCTCGGCGCCGATCAGATCAAGCGCCGCCTCGCGATCCTGTTCGACCACCCCGACGAGCTTGTCGTGCATGAGCTGGGCCGCGCGGATACGACGGCGACGGTTCGTCTGAACTGGCTCGAAGGCCGCCTCGAAGACGACGACATGGATAGCTCCTGGCACGTCCCCCGTGGCGTCTGGACGGTGCTTCAGTCGGCCGTCGGCACTATCGCGCGCTGACAGCGAGCGCTCATAGCCCCCTATTGTCATCTCGGTGCAGGCCGGGATCCAGCCAATCAGCGACATCGTCGGTGCAGACCGTTGACTGGGTGCCGACCGCCTCGGCATGACGAAGGGTTACGGTGCCCAGCTCAAGAAATTCGCGATCAGCTTGAGCCCGAGCTTCTGGCTCTTCTCCGGATGAAATTGCGTGCCGGCGATGTTGCCGTCCGCGACGAGCGCCGTGATCGGCCCGCCGTAATCCGTTTCGGCGACGATGACACGGCGCTCCCTCGGCACCATCGCGAACGAGTGCACGAAATACGCGTGCCAGCCGTCAGACCCCGTCGGAATGCCATCGAGCAGTGGGTGAGCGTTCGCGACGTTGAGCGTATTCCAGCCCATGTGCGGGATCTTCAATTCCGGATCGCTCGGCTCAATCGCGCGGACCTCGCCCTTGATCCAGCCAAGCCCCGGCGTCTCGACGAATTCGAGGCCGCGCTCGGCGAGAAGCTGCATTCCGACGCAGATGCCGAGAAATGGCCGCTGCTTTTGCCGGACCGTTTCTTCCAGCGCCGCGATCAGCCCGGGAACCCGCTCCAATCCGTGCTTGCAATCGGCGTAGGCTCCGACGCCCGGCAGCACAATCCGATCCGCCGCCAACACATCGTCGGGCCGCGGGCTGACGATGATTTTCGCGTTCGTACCGCCATCACGCGCCGCGCTTTCGAACGCTTTCGCCGCCGAGTGCAGATTGCCTGACCCGTAATCGATGATGACGACGCTTTGCATGGACTATCGGGCCTCGGCGGGAACGCGAGTTGTGATCGTTGTTTCGCGCCCCCGTAGATAGGCGGCAAACACCGGACTGTCATCCCGGGCGACGCAGAGCCCAAACGCGGGCCTCAACGTTCCAGGTTCGATATAGGCCCGGATCTCGCAAATCGCCCGTCCAGGATGACAAATGGGAGGGAGCCGCTCGGCTCACGCCCCTGCGCCAAATGGCCAGAAGCGGCCGCCGCGCGACGGTAACGATGGTGGATTCGGCGCATCGCTCGCGATTACAGGCTGCTCGGGCAGCCAGCTTTCGAAAAACCGGCGCTCGCAGTCGGCGATCGATTTGCCGTTGACGACGCCGAGCATCTGCCAGCCCTTCTGCTCCAGCATCCAGCGCTTCAACGTCGACACTTCGAAGCCGAGATAGATATTGATCATGAAGAAGATGATGCTGATCCAGCTCGCGTCGACCTTCAGCGCCTCGAGCACATAGCCCAGCAGACCCGCGCCGGCGAAATACGCGATGGCCATCAGCCATACCCCGTTGGCGATAAAACCGAGCGGCGGGCAGATCGCGGTCAGCCACGAAAAGCCGTCTTTGACAAACTCGAGTTCGACGCCGCGGTCGATGCGATCGGAGTCCGAATCCGGCGGCTCATGCACGGTATAGGTCGTCACGGAACGTAAGCTCCTTGCTTATTGAAATCCCGGCGTTCGACGACCCGGCGCTCAACCCTTGAGCGTGCCCTTGGTCGACGGTATCCGGCCTGCCTGCCGCGGGTCGAGTGCGATCGCTGCCTTCAGCGCCCGCGCCAGGCCTTTATAGCAGGTCTCGGCGATGTGGTGGTTGTTCTCGCCGTAAAGGTTTTCGACGTGCAGCGTGATTCCGGCATTCTGCGCAAAGGCCTGGAACCATTCGCGGAACAGCTCGGTGTCCATCTCGCCGACCTTCGGCCGCGAGAACTCGGCTTTCCAGATCAGGAACGGCCGCCCGGACACATCGATGGCCACGCGTGTCAGGGTTTCATCCATCGGCAGGTGCACGTCCGCATAGCGCACGATCCCGGCCTTGTCGCCGAGCGCCTTCGCGATCGCCTGCCCGATGACGATGCCGGTGTCTTCGGCGGTGTGGTGGAAGTCGATATGCAGGTCGCCCTTGGCCTTCAGCGTGATGTCGATCAGCGAGTGCCGGGCGAGCTGCTCCAGCATGTGATCGAGAAAGCCGATTCCGGTCGAAATGTCATACGCGCCGGTACCGTCGAGATCGACGGTCGCGGAGATCTGGGTCTCCTTGGTCTCGCGCGCGATGGTCGCCTGCCGCTTCACGTGAATCCTTCCCGTCTCCGTAAATCGTTAATCTCTTCCGCCGGTCTGCCCGAGCGTTTATCAGCTCAAAGCCCAAACGGCCAAGCCCACCCGAGTAAGCCTCCCTTGGCGGTGGCGGACGGAATGGGGGGTCGCATCGGCCAACCGAAGCCTTGCATCCTGACGCCAAAAGCTTAACTGACGCGATACAAATGACCCACCAGAACCCAAATGCCGGCGAAAACTCCGGCTGGCACGCCACCACGATCCTGACGGTCCGCAAGGGCGGCAAAGTTGTAGTTGCCGGCGACGGCCAGGTCAGCCTCGGCCAGACGGTCATCAAATCGAACGCCCGCAAGGT
>JBEVLH010000430.1:0-3936 GCA_040509255.1 Hyphomicrobium sp.
CAGGGCCATCCGGGTGTCACGTGGCCGCTCAGTCATGCCCGGTCGTCCAAATGTCGTCGGCGTATTGCCTAATGGCGCGATCGGACGAGAAAATCCCCATGCCGGCGATGTTCTTAATCACCCATTGGTTCCAATTTCGCTTGTCGGCCCAGAGCGCATCGACGTCGCGTTGTGCCCGCAAGTAATCGGCAAAGTCCGCGAGCACCATGTAGCGATCGCCGTGTCCGAGCAGCGAATCCAGGATCGGGCGAAAACGATCGGGCTCGTCCGGGGAAAACAATCCCGAACCGATCTGATCGAGAACCCGCTTCAATTCTGGATCCGCGTCGCTGACCGCCTGGGGCGAATAGTGCTCGCGAAGCCGTTTGGCCTCGTCGACGGTCAAGCCGAACATGAAAGTGTTTTTCTCGCCCACGGCCTCGGCGATCTCGATGTTGGCGCCGTCGCGCGTGCCTAGCGTCAAAGCGCCATTCATCGCGAGCTTCATGTTGCCCGTCCCGGAGGCCTCGGTGCCGGCGAGCGAAATTTGCTCGGAGAGGTCAGCGGCCGGAATGAGCCATTCCGCCATCGACACGTTGTAATTTGGAAGAAACAGGAAGGTGAGCCGATCACGAGTTTTCAGATCGGCATTTATCCGGACCGCGACGTCGTTTGCGAGTTTGACGATAAGCTTGGCGAGCCAGTAGCTTGATGCGGCCTTGCCCGCCATAAGGACGACGCGCGGCGCGTAAGAGTCGTCGCCGTCGCGAAGCGCGTTCCATCTCGCGATCACGCCAAGAATATTCAGGAGCTGACGTTTGTACTGGTGAATACGTTTGATCTGCACATCGAACATCGCATTCGGGTCGACGCAGGTGGCGGTCAACATTTCTATTCGGACCGCGGCGGTGTCCTTGTTACGGGCCTTTATATCGGCAACCGCATCCTGGACCGTCCGGTCATCCGCAAATTTCGCGAACGCCGAGGGGTCGAACGCCTTTCGCCAGTCGCGACCTATCTTTTCGTCGATCAATCCGGCGAGATCCGGATTGGACTGATAGAGCCATAACCGCTGCGAAATCCCGTTGGTTACGTTCCGGAAGCGCTCCGGATAAAGGGTGGCGAAATCGGAAAAGAGTTCGTCACGCACGAGTTCGCTGTGAAGCGCCGACACACCATTCACACGATGGCTGGCATAGGCTGACAGTCTTCCCATGTTGACGACCGGTGCTTGGTCGCTCGAGACAATCGAAACGTCGCTCGTTCGTATGTTGGTCAATTTCAATTCGTCGGCGTTGACGAGCCGGAGATTGACCTCCTCGATAATTTGCAAGTGCCGTGGGACGATCCGATGCATGAGATCGAGGCGCCACGTTTCGAGCGCCTCAGGCATGAGCGTGTGGTTGGTGTAGGAAATGACCGAATTCGTTATGGTCCAGGCTTTATCCCAGCCGAGTTCATAGTCGTCGACCAACAGGCGGATCAGCTCGATGGGCGCGAGTGCCGGGTGGGTGTCATTGAGATGAATTGCGATTTTATCCGGCAACAAATCCCAGTCTTCGCCGAACTCCTTCAAGAAACGTGCAAGCATGTCCTGCACGGATGCCGCCGCGAAGAAATATTCCTGCTTGAGGCGTAGCTCGCGTCCCTCTTCCGTGCTGTCGTCGGGATAGAGAAGGCGAGACAAGGTCTTCGAGCGAATTTTAGGCTCGAGCGCTTCGATGTGGCGCCCGCGATTGAAGGTGGCGATGTCGAAGCCGTGGATCGGCTTTGCCGACCACAGCCGAAGCGTGTTGACGATGTCGCTTCCGTGGCTCGGCACCAACAAGTCGTGGGCCGTTGCGATGACACTTTCGGCCGGTGTCCAGAGCGCGCGATGGTCGCGATGTTCTACGTGGCCGCCGAACCCGATTTCGAACGCGGGCTCCGAGCGCATGAAATCCCACGGGTTGACCCCGACAAGCCATTCTTCCGGCTGCTCCACCTGCCAGCCGCCGGAGAAGGTCTGGCGAAACATGCCATATTCAAAATAGATGCCGTAGCCGTAGGCCGGCACGCCGACGTTCGCCATCGAGTCGAGATAGCAGGCGGCAAGCCGGCCGAGACCTCCGTTGCCGAGCGCAGGCTCGGGTTCGAGGCCGACAATGTCGTCCAGCCCGATGCCGAGCTTCTCCAGCGCCGCCGCGAATTCTTCGTTGAGATCGAGCGAGAGCAGCGCGTTCTGAAGTTGTCGCGCCAGCAGAAACTCCATGGACAAATAAGCGACGTGCTTCTCGCGGCGGCGATTCTCGTTGGATGCGTGCCAGCGCTCCACCAGCAGCGAGCGAACCGTCAGCGAGCACGCCACGAGCCAATCGCGCAGCGTCGCGCTCTCTTCGGTCACTCCGACATGATGGCGCAAGTGGGTGAGGATGTCGTCTTTCAGACTATCGATCTCGCGGTCAGGCGACTGCTCTCTGCTCTTGATATCCATGAGCGACAATCTCCTCTGACTGAGCTTCGCGACGTCGACTTAGCTTGCGGAAGAAAGTACAGCGACTGGCAGACATCGCAAGGCCGCCGCGACCTCTATGGTCTGATCGTTCACCGGCACCGTAGTTCCTGAGAACACGTCGACAAAGTGATGATTTTTCAGATCCGGGGGCACGGCGATTTGGGTGCCATGCCATGGAGCATTGTCGAAACCAAAGCCGGTTATCCCCTGATAGTCTTTCGGGCTGGCGCGTGCTCCGATGACAATGACGGTGCGATCTCGCGCTCTGCGCGCAAAAGCGAAGGCACGCTCACTGTCGCCGCCGGTCATCTGCAGTGGCTCGTAGGTTGCTTTCGTGAAATCCATCTGACGTCGCACAGCGAGGCTGCGCCGTAACAGGTCAAGCTTCAGACTGCCGTCGCGCCACGCGGCTTCATCGACCAATAGTTCTTGTGGCGCGTTGCTGATGAGCCGTTGCCGATGCTCGAAATCGACAGGACGTCGATTGTCGGGATCGACCAACGATAGATCCCACAGCTCGGTGCCCTGATAGATGTCGGGAACGCCCGGCGCGAAAACCTTCAACACAGTCTGAACCAAGCTTGTCGCAGCGCCGGCCTTTATCAACGGCTCGATCATGTGCTTGAAATCATCGACAAAGCCGTTCGCGGGATCGAGCGCGTATTGAACAAAACTTGCGATGCGGGTCTCGTATGACGGATCCGGGTTGGTCCAGCTCGAAAAGAGTTTTGCTTCTCGCGATGCCTTGATCATGAACTGGACCATCCGGTCGTCGAGATCATCCGACGCGGTTTCGTCCGTTGGCCACGCGCCAGCGAGAGCCTGAAAAAATAGCCACTGCGCTTCGCGGTCTGGCGCGTCTTGTCCGGCTTCTGACGATGGGCCGCTCAACTTAGCGCTCCAGCGTTCGACGGCTTCGCACCACTCGTCTTGGATGGTGCTCAGTGCGTAGAGACGAACGCGAGCATCCTCTCCTCTTTTTGTGTCGTGTGTTGCGGTGGCGGAGAGAGCACGCGGCGCCAGCATTTGGCGTCTTGCCATCGCCGTGTGGAATTGCTCTGCGCCCGGACTCACAGCGTCTGGCTCGCCGCCGACCTCGTTGAGCGCGATCAGCCGATTGAATCGATAGAATTCGGTATCTTCGACTGCCTTTGCCATCAACGGGCCGGTTGTCTGCTGAAACCGTGTGGTGAAAGCCTCCGCCTGAGCCTTTTGCGCGGTCGGAACGCGACCGCTCAGCAGCGATACTAAGAAGTCGACTGAATTCGGATCCTCGATCCTGCGACTAACCTTTGCCCGAAGCGCCACGGTTTCAAGGATCTCGCCATCCGTCGTCGATGGTCCGTTTGAATCGAGATATGTGCGATAAACCGCGAAGTGAGACGCGAATTCGATGATCGCGAGGCGCAGCGCGTCGCTGCCGAAGTCGCGCGTGGCAATATCTTCATCGGCGATGGCCGCCG
>JBEVLH010000431.1:0-4930 GCA_040509255.1 Hyphomicrobium sp.
ACAGGATGCCGATCATCATTGGATCCCCTTGGTTGAGGTCGTCGGCCATGCCCAGCGTGCCGCGCAGTGTCTTCAGAAAAATGCGGGCTTCCTGTTGCTGGTCGCCCTTGAGGCCGTCGACGCACTTCTCAAATTTGTCGAAGAAGGCCTTGCATTCCGCCACCGCATCATTGGCGCGGGCAGGGCAGAATGCGAAGACTGTCATAACCGCAGCGGCGGCTAGGTGGAGAGCGATAAGGCGCACGATGGACTCCAATCTTTGTTGTAGCTCGATGCGCCCCGCCGGACGCAGCGGCGACACTAGCTTGAACTCAACCCGATTGGAAAGATCGTGCGCTGACAAATTTCCGTTTCGCGACCGCGAGATCGGAAGCGACGTCACATGGCGTTGCGCAACTCGACACGCCGATCGAGCTGCATGAGGTCGTCCTCGGAAAACTTCGACCGGTCGACGCCCGTGAAAGGTTCGCTCGCGCCCTTGGGCACGAGATCGAGCTTGCCGTGATAGCCGCCATTTCGCAAAAACGTCGAGACCGCCTCAAGCCGCTTGCGCGAGAGGTCCATGTTGTAATCCGCGGTCCCTCGCTCATCGGCATGGCCTGAAAGCGTGACTGAAGCGAATTTTTTCAACTGCAGAAATTCGAGCAAAAGCTTCGCTGTTTTCTCGCCGTCCGGCGTCAGCGTCGCCTGATCGAAAACAAATGTCATCGGAACCGGTATGGACGCCGACTGCGGATGGTCGCTGTCCTTCACCACTGCCGGTGACGGCGAAAGCACGGCAACCGCCGCAGCCGGTTTGCTGATGGCCGGCGCGACTGGCGGGGCGACAACGCCGACGGCCGGCACAACCGGACTCTCCGGCTGGCTCTGCGCCTCTTCCTGGCGCGCCGTCGCGACCGTCTTTTCGAAATTCTGCAACAGCGCGACCGACGGCGAGGCTGGTCGGCTCACCGCGCTTGCGCTCGCGTTCGCTGCCGGAGACGGTGTCGGTCCGAGTGCCGTTCGTTCTTGCGCAGGCGTCTCGTCCGGAATTTTGAACGAGCCGACGCGCAGGCTGAATTTCGGATCCGGGCCTGCGAATTTATGTTCCGTCGCGAGCGACCAATCGCCGTTGTCGTTGGCCGTCGCCGACGCGACCGCGACCCCGTTTTCGAACACCGTCACCGAAGCGCCGGGGGCTGCCCGCCCAGCGAACACCGAGGTCGATCCCGAGGTCGAGATTTCGGCGAGATCAAGTTTTACGTCGCTGCCGGAGGCCTCGCTGCCGCCACCGCTCTTTTGCGCGGCGGCTGCATGCTCCGCACTCGCTGCGTTTTGAGCGCCTTCTGGGCTACCCGGTGAAGCATGCTCCGAAGATGGCGTCTCGGTCGACGTGTCGAGGGCCGCGAGCGGCGCATGCACCGAAGCCGAGGACGTGGACGGATTGAGAATGGCGTCGACGCGCAGCCGCACGTTAAACGCCTGCGCCATCGCAAGGGCGCCTGCCGACAAACATAACAGAACAATCAGTATAACGGTTCGTCGCAATGCTGACCTCTTACAACGCAGACGCGAACAATTTTCCTACTCTATTGGGGCGATTGCAAGGACCGCGACGAAATTCGCATGCGGAACATTCGATGAATCAAGGCTTCGAACGAAACTGCGCCTAACTCCTACTCATGCCAATGGGCCGGCTCCGCGACGCGAACCCGGTTCGAGAACAAGAGGCGGCGACGACGGCTGGGCCTCGATGTTTAGTTCAGGGATGCGGCCAAGCCGTCATCGCCCGCGATGGGTGAGTGTTTCGCCCGCGAGCCCCATGCGGCATCCGTTTCGCATGGCAACGGGGTCCGGCGGTGGCTGTTGCCCACATGCCGCCTTTTCGCCCCGAAGGCAGAACGACCGGCAACGATCTGATGGCGCCGCTCATCTCCAACGCCGCGCCCCGTTGATGGAAGTCAGCGGATCCATAACCCTCGATCGAAGGGCGCGTGACGGAAAGTATGCCGGCGCGCGCGAGAGCGGGGATAAGTTTGATGCAAGATTTTCTCGGATGAGGTTAAGAACGCCGAGACGTCCGCCAAGGGCCACGCAGTGAAACAGTCTCATCGCAGGATCACGCAGCTTCGACGCAAAAACCTCCCCGTCGATACCATTGAGTTAGCGCGCTATCTCATCGGCAAGACGCTGGTTCATGAATTGCCGGAAGGCATATTGAGCGGCAGGATCGTCGAAACCGAAGGCTATCCACCCGGCGATGCTGCAAGCCACGCCTTTCGCGGCAGGACGCCCCGCAACCAGACTTTGTTTCTCGGCCCCGGCTACTGCTACGTCTATTTTGCCTACGGCTCGTCGTTCATGGTCAACGTCAGCAGCGAGGAAGCGGGCGTCGGCGCCGGCGTGCTGTTGCGGGCGTTGGAACCGCTTGAAGGCATCGAAATCATGCAACGTAATCGCAACGCGACTTCGACCCGAGATATTGCGCGCGGCCCCGGGCGCCTTGCCCAGGCCATGCAGATCGACAAGCGCTACGATGGCGTTGATCTCTGTGCCAAGGGATCGCTTTGGCTCGGCACGCCATCAGGGACCGTAGGTAAAATCGCAAGCAGCACCCGCATCGGCCTGACCCGCGAAGTCGATCGCAAGCGCCGGTTTTTCGAATTGGGCAGTGCGTTTCTCAGCGGCCCACGATCCCTCTCCCTTCCGTGAAAAACCCGCGTCGCAGAGGAGGACATCGATGGGAGACGAAGACATCCGATCGGCGCTCGACCGCCACTGGGCGGCGTCGGAAGCCGGCAACGACGACGTCGAAGATGAAATCTATCACGAAGACGTCGTCCTCGAATATCCGCAGTCGGGCGAACGAATTCGCGGTCGCCTCGCCATTCGCACGACGCGCGGATTGCTTCCCAACAAGCACTTCACCATCCGGCGCGTGATGGGACACGGCGACCTTTGGCTGACCGAGTACGTCATCAGCTACGATGGCAAGCCGTCCTATACGGTCAGCATCATGGAGTTTCGCGATGGCAAGGTCTTCCGCGAGACGCAATACTTCGCCGATCCGTTCCCGCCCTGGCCCGGGCGGGCGAAATGGGTTGAACCGATCGACGCCCCCTGAAAGTTATGCCCTCTCTCCAGGTATCGCTCATATCGGAAGGTAAATGACGATGATTTACGAGCTGCGCGTCTATCAGACGGTTGCCGGTCAAATGCCGAGGCTGCTCGCCCGGTTCAAAGACAAGACGATCCCGATTTGGGAAACGCACGGCATCCGCCCGATCGGCTTCTGGACGACGCTGATCGGGGAATCGAGCGTCGAGCTGACTTACATCCTCCAGTGGGAGTCACTCGCAGATCGCGAAGCGAAGTGGAGCGCCTTCCAAAACGACCCGGCTTGGCATCAGGCCCGTGACGAGAGCGAACGCAACGGCCCCATCGTCGCAAACATCAGCAACCAGATCCTGACGCCAACCGCGTTCTCGGCGCTGAAGTAAGCGTTTGGGGCGGAGACATCGCGACGATGTCGACCGTGCGACCGAGGCTGCCGAACTGAAGCATTCCCGACGGGCTGCAAAACGACAGTTCCGCGCGAGGAACTTTAAAAGCGGCAGGTGCGTATGCCACCGCCTCGCGAACAAAGGTTTCCGCCATGCAGCCTGCCCGGCCGCGTCCCAGCGACGAAGCCACTCTGCGCGCCCCCGCCGCCACCGATGGCGATGCGCGCCGGGCGCGTTGGCCGCTGTTGTCGCTGAATTTCTTTGTCGCTGACTTTCAAGCCGGCATTGGCCCCTTCCTCGGCGTCTATCTGCTCGCCCACGGCTGGCAAAGCGGGCTCATCGGCACGGTGATGACGATCGGCGGCGTGGTCGGCATGCTGGTGACCGCCCCCGCCGGCGCCTTCATCGACGAAACGCAGTGGAAGCGAGCGTGCGTCATCGTCGCGGCGGTCTGCACCATCGCAGCATCATGCATCATTCTCTGGTCGCAGGAATTTTGGGTCGTGGCGCTGTCGCAAGTGGCGACAGCCATCGCCGGAGCCGGAATCGTCCCGGCGGTCAATGCCATCACGCTTGGGATCGTAAAGCAGGCCGGCTTCAACCGCCAGAACGGCCACAACCAGGCCTTCAACCACGCCGGCAACGTCGTCGGTGCCGCGCTTTCAGGCTATCTCGGCTGGAAGTACGGCTTCGGCGCGGTGTTCCTTCTCGCCGCTGTGTTCGGCGCGTTCTCGATCGCATCCATTCTCATGATACCACCGGCATCGATCGATCACGCTGCCGCCCGCGGCCTCAAAGGCGACGACGACTCCAAGGCCAGCGGCTTCCGCGTCCTGGCGGAGTGCAAACCGCTTCTTATTCTGGCCGTTGCCCTTCTCGCCTTCCACCTCGGCAATGGCGCCATGCTGCCGCTCTACGGCCTCGCCGTCGTCTCCGATGGCCAGACGAGCGCCGCCCCCTTCGTTGCAATGACGATCATCGTTGCGCAAGCGACCATGATCGTCGCCTCGCTCGTGGCGATGCGCATGGCGGAGACCAACGGCTATTGGCTGGTTCTTCTCATTTCATTTGCCGCCTTGCCGATCCGAGGCGTGGTCGCGGCCGGTCTTTTGGTCCCGTGGGGCGTATACCCGGTACAAATGCTCGACGGCGTCGGCGCCGGGCTGCAGAGCGTCGCGGTGCCGGGACTTGTCGCGCGAATTCTCAACGGCACCGGACGCATCAACGTCGGACAGGGCGCGGTGATCACCGTGCAAGGCATCGGCGCATCGCTCAGCCCGGCGGTCGGCGGCTGGCTCGCGCAGTTGATCGGCTACGAAGCGACGTTCGTCATCCTCGGATCACTCGCGCTCGTGTCGCTGGCAATCTGGATCGGCTTTTCCGGTCTGCTGAAGGCCGCGTGTAAGTAGGCGGACCCGACGCGGGGAGAGGAATGAGGAACCCCGGAC
>JBEVLH010000432.1:0-9194 GCA_040509255.1 Hyphomicrobium sp.
GTCGGCTTTCCCGGAGATTGCGGGACTTACGGCGCTTCCACACGGGTCTGCGGGTTGCATTTGGGGCACCGCCCCGGCTATGAGAGCGGCAATCCCCGTATTGTTGAAGGGACTTTTCATGCAGGTCGATGAAGCGACCGTTCGCCGTATCGCGCGCCTTGCCAGAATAAAGGTGAGTGACGAGGAGGCGAAGGGTCTCGAGAAGGAGCTTTCCGGCATCCTCGACTGGGTCAAGCAACTCGACGAGGTCGATACCTCGGCTGTGGAGCCGATGACGCGCGTCGTCGATCAGAAGCTCAAAATGCGCGATGACGTGGTGACCGACGGCGAGATCGCCGACCAAGTCACCGCAAACGCACCACTGTCAGAAGACAATTTCTTTGTGGTGCCCAAGGTCGTGGAGTGAGCGAATGTTTCATGCATTCCTTGCAGCCGCGGCAGTGATGATCCTTTTCGACACGGCTTGGGCCGATGAGCCAAAGCGCGATGCAGCGTTCGTCGGTGAAGGAACGTATTCGCCGACGACCGGCTGCAAGAAGCTTGAAGATATCCAGGACGGCAAGGTTGCTCCAAATATCTCGACCTATCCTCTGACGCTGACGCGCGTGGGCACGGCAAGCTGGGAAGGCGGTTGTGATTTTACTTCGATCCGCGAACTGCAGCCCGACTTGTTCGAGAGCAAAATGCAGTGCTCGGAAGGTGCGGAGGAATATTCGCAGACGGTCACGTTCACGCGTCTCGATGCCGATCGCATCAGGGTGGCGAGTGGAACTGAAGCGCTAATCTACGAGCGCTGCAAAGGGTTGAAAGGGAAAGTCGAGCGGTGACGGATCTCAACAAGCTGACGATAGCGGAAGCGCGCGACGGACTTCGCAAGAAGTCATTTTCGGCACTGGAGCTGACGGACGCATTCCTCTCCGCAATCGAGAAAGGCAACGCCGCGCTCAATGCTTACGTGCTGCCGACCCCCGAGCACGCGCGGGCGCAGGCCAAGGTGAGCGACAAGCGCATTGCCGAGGGCAAGGCGCGGCCGCTCGAAGGCCTGCCGATCGGGAACAAGGATCTGTTTTGCACAAACGGCATCCGCACGACGGCGTGCTCGAAGGTTCTCGACGATTTCAAGCCGACTTATGAATCGACCGTCGGACAGAACTTGTGGGATGCGGGCGCGGTCATGCTCGGCAAGCTCAACAACGACGAGTTCGCGATGGGTTCGTCGAATGAGACGAGCGCGTTCGGCAATGTCATCAGTCCCTGGCGGCGCATCGGCAAGGACGGAAGGCCCTCGACGGATAAATTGGTCCCGGGCGGATCGTCCGGCGGCTCGTCTTCGGCGGTCGCGGCCAACCTGTGCCTCGCGGCGACCGCGACGGATACTGGGGGGTCGATCCGTCAGCCGGCTGCGTTGACGGGAACGGTCGGGATCAAGCCGACCTATGGCCGGTGCTCCCGCTGGGGCATCGTGGCGTTCGCTTCGTCGCTGGATCAGGCGGGCCCGATCGCGAAGACCGTTCGCGACAGCGCGATCATGCTGAAAGCAATGGCGAGCCACGATCCGAAGGATACGACATCCGTCAACGCGCCGGTTCCGGATTACGAGGCGGTGCTTGGCAAGGGCGTCAAAGGCCTACGCATCGGCATTCCGAAAGAATATCGCGTCGACGGCATGTCGGCGGAAATCCAGAAGCTTTGGGATGACGGGGTCGCATGGCTGAAGTCAGCGGGCGCAACAATCCATGACATCTCACTTCCCCATACGAAGTATGCGCTGCCCGCCTACTACATCGTGGCGCCTGCGGAATGCTCGTCGAACCTCGCGCGCTATGACGGGATGCGCTACGGTTTGCGTGTCAACGGCGATAATTTGATCGACACGTACGAGAAAACGCGGGCCGCTGGCTTCGGCAAGGAAGTCCGCCGGCGCATTCTGATAGGGACTTACGTTCTGTCGGCCGGCTATTACGACGCCTATTATCTCAAGGCGCAGAAGGTTCGGACGCTGATCAAGAAGGACTTCGACGAAGCGTGGCATAAGGTCGACGTGGTGCTGACGCCGACAACGCCATCGCCGGCGTTCGCGTTCGGCGAAAAGTCGGGCGATCCCTTGGCGATGTATCTCGAGGACATATTTACGGTGACGGTGAACATGGCAGGACTGCCGGGCATGTCCATTCCAGGCGGGTTGTCTTCGCAGGGAACTCCGCTCGGTCTGCAGCTGATAGGCAAGCCGTTCGATGAGGAGACTCTATTCCGGACCGCTCAGGTTATTGAAGATGCCGCCGGCCGCTTCGCCGTGCCGGACACATGGTGGATGAAGGGCTAGATCATGGACCCAAAACGTCCGTGGGAATGTGCAGACATGTCCCAGGTGCGCAGCGAGATTGATCGTATCGACAATGCGCTGGTCGATCTCATTGCTGAGCGCTACGGCTATGTTGACCGGGCTTGGCAGCTCAAGATGACGACGCGCGAGGGCGCCGTCGTGCAGTGGCGCATCCAGCAGGTGATCGATCGGGTCAAGGCGCGCGCCGCGGAAAAAGACATGCCGCCCGAGATGATCGAGATGGTCGGCGCGCAATGGCGCAACATGATCGGCTGGTTCGTTCAATTTGAAGAGGAAAAGCTGCGGCAAGCCCAGGAAACCAACGAGACGACAGGAGCGGGCGGTGGGGCCTGACTTCCAACCGGACGTGCCCCTGAATGAGGTTCTGCTGTATGGAATTCTCAACCCGGCGACAATCATCGTGGCGTACGTGCTTGGTCAACGGGCCGACGACAAAGCGAAAATTCTGATCGCTGGCTTCGGGGGTGCCGTTGCTGGGGCCGCGCTGCTCTATATCGTGACGCTGCTGCGGATCTGGGATGCCCCCACACTGGGCCGCGCCATCGCCGGTGTGTTCATCGTGTCCCTGGTTGCGGGATGTGTTTATGCGGCAATGGGCTTTGCCATGAAGGGCCGGACCGGAGGCGAGAAATGAGTTCGCAGAAAGTCGCTGAAAAGCCCAAGGCCAAAAACCTTATCGCAGGCGCGACCGGCGATTGGGAGGTCGTCATTGGGCTTGAGGTGCATGCGCAGGTGGCTTCGAAATCGAAACTGTTCTCCGGCGCATCGACAGGGTTCGGCGCCGAGCCGAATAGCCACGTCTCGCTTGTCGACGCAGCTATGCCCGGCATGCTGCCCGTGATCAATCGCGAATGCGTGGCGCAGGCGATCCGCACGGGTCTCGGTCTGAAGGCCGAAATCAATCTCAAGAGCGTCTTCGACCGTAAGAATTATTTCTATCCCGATCTGCCGCAGGGCTATCAGATTTCGCAGTACAAGCAGCCGATCGTCGGCGAGGGTCAGATCGAGATCGAAGTCGACGGCGAGACGTTAAAGATCGGCGTAGAGCGGCTTCACCTCGAACAGGACGCCGGCAAGTCACTGCATGACCAGCATCCCGACTATTCCTATGTCGACTTGAACCGCTCCGGCGTGGCGTTGATGGAAATCGTTTCGCGGCCCGACTTGCGTTCCTCGAAGCAGGCGCAGGCTTACATCACGAAGCTGCGGACGATCCTTCGCTACCTCGGTACATCCGACGGCGATATGGAGAAGGGCAATCTGCGTGCTGACGTCAACGTGTCGGTGCGCAGGCCCGGCGGCGAACTCGGCACGCGTTGCGAGATCAAGAACGTCAACTCGATCCGTTTCATCGGCCAGGCGATAGAATTCGAGGCGCGCCGTCAGATTGATATCATCGAGGATGGTGGAAAGATCGATCAGGAGACGCGGCTTTATGATTCCGCAAAGGGCGAGACGCGTTCGATGCGGACGAAGGAAGAAGCGCACGACTATCGCTATTTTCCGGATCCCGACCTGCTGCCACTTGAGCTGACGCAAAGCTATGTCGATGGCTTGAAGGCGGCGCTGCCGGAGCTGCCAGACGAAAAGCGTGCCCGCTTCATGAAGAGCTTCGGGCTTTCGGGCTACGATGCTGATGTGCTCGTCGCGGAACGGTCCTCCGCCGATTATTTCGAGACGGTGGCCAAGGGTCGTGACGGCAAGGTTACGGCAAACTGGGTCATCAACGAATTGTTTGGGCGGCTGAACAAGGAAGGCAAGTCGATCGAGGACAGTCCCGTTTCCGCTGCGCAACTCGGTGGCATCGTCGATCTGATCGGCGCAAACGCCATCTCCGGCAAGATTGCGAAGGATCTATTCGAGATCGTGTGGACGGAGGGCGGGGACCCGGCCGACATTGTCGAAAAGCGCGGCATGAAGCAGGTGACGGATACTGGCGCCATCGAGAAGGCCGTCGATACGATCATCGCGGCCAACCCGGAGAAGGTCGAGCAGGCCAAGGCCAAGCCGTCCATGCTCGGATGGTTCGTGGGTCAGGTGATGAAGTCGACTGGCGGAAAGGCCAATCCAGCCGCGGTCAATGAGATCCTGAAAGCTAAGCTGGGTATTTGATGCCCGGCGCGACGACAGGCACTTTTAGAAGGGCCAGTTCTCTGGCCTTTCGATCTTTGAGTCCCGTTATCGCGACGTGAGCGATGCCGATGCAAGCCAGGAGGATAAGCCCTCCCGGGGCTACTGCTGCGATCAGGTAGGCTATTTTTGTCATCGTCATTGGCCTCTCCTTGGAGGCAGCTTTGTCTAACGCGACAAATCATAGCACCGAGTGTTTTAGGTCCCGCTGATAGGCGGGCCAAAAATGCGATGGCGATCTTTCCGCTTCGGTAAGCGTGGTGAAGAACGTCTTAACGACCGACTATCGCGCGTTTCTCCTCAAAGCGGGCGGACAATCAACGGCATTCCGCCAGCCGGCCTTAGGGTGACGCGGCTTACAGGCTCGGGCGCGAGTTTTCCGTCCCATTCAAATCGGGCGTTCTGTAACAGGGTGGCAAGAATCGCCGTTGCTTCGAGGATCGCGAACGACGATCCGATACAGACGCGCTGGCCATAGCCGAAAGGCATGAATTGCGTGCGGGGATAGCGCGATTCCATTTCCGGCAAGAAGCGATCCGGATCGAAGCGGTTGGGATCGTTCCACAGGGCGCGATGACGATGGACGATAAAAATCGGTATGACGATCAGCGTCGGATTTGGAAGCTGTTTGCCGCCGAGGTCCATGTCTTCCGCCGTAACGCGCGTCAGTACCGGCGCGGGCGGATAAAGACGCATAGTTTCCTTCAGTACGCGCGAGAGAATGGGAAGCCTGCTGACGGTTTCCGGGGTGACCGGCGCCGAGCCGATCGTCGTCGAGATTTCCTCCCGCAGGCGATCCTGCCACTCGGGCGCACGAGCGAGGATATAGAGCGCCCATGTCAGAGCCTTCGCTGTCGTCTCGTGTCCTGCGAAGAGAAATGTCGCAAGATTATCGGCAATCATTTCGTCAGACATCGGCTCGCCGGTGTCGGGATCTTTTGCGCTCAGCATCCGCTCGACGAGATCGGTTCCAGATGATTGATCGCGCCTGCGTTGATCCACGAGCTGGCGCACTTTCGATCTCAGCTCGATTGCGGCTTTCCGCATGCTCGCTTTGCCGGGATGCCAGAAATGTTCGGGATAGCGGAGGAGGGAGGCAGCGACTTCCCACGAAATGGGATCGAGATACGCCCGTCCCGTGCGTTTGATGCTGTCGCCGTCGGTGGCACTGACACCGGCCAGTATCGTTCGTGCGATGATATCGAACGTGGTGTCCGTCATCGCAGCCTCGACGTCGGTCGTGAAGGATTTCTCGCCGCGTTCGCGCCAGCGGCGCACGCACTGATAGGCCGCATCCACCATCGTCGGCACATAGGTCAATAACTCGGCATGGCGGAACGGAGGGCTGGCGATTTTGCGCTGCCAACGCCAGCTGTCACCCTGTGCCGTGAGTAGACCATTGCCGAGGATTGGCTTCAGGATGCGGTGGTCGAGCTTCGTTTTTGGAAACTGCTCGGCGTTCTTAACGAGGATTTTTTCGATAAGCGCGGGATCTGTCACCCAGGCGAGAAGCGGGCGCTTCTTGCCGTAGGTGACGATCGGCTCGTCATAGACCGCTTCGGGAATGGCCCGCAGTGGATTGCGAACGAAACGGTTCAGGAACAGAAGCAGCGGCAACGCTCGCGGCGCCGGTGTCACCGTCGGAGGATACAGCGCAGCTATCATGTTTTTCGCTACTCACGCCATCACGTTCCGCCGGCTGAGTATACGTAGGGATCGCGGAAGTTAAGTCTAGGCGGACGCTCTTTTGGCGCGGGCGATGCCCGAGAGTTTCTTCAAGCGCTTGCGAACCCCCGCAGTGTTGCCCTGGACGCGTGTCTGTGCCGGACGGCCGATCGTGCGGCGCGCCTTCTTCTTTTGCTTCTGAATATTCTTCAACGACGTCTTAGACATGAAAGATGGCCTCGAGCTTGGGAGGATGGCATGGCCCCGCCATCGGCGCGGCATTGGCCGTTCCTCTACGAGATCGCGGTGGTTCGCGCAAGCGTGGGCTTAGGGCGCGCCGGACGGGAGGGTATCGGCGCCAAGCAAATAGCCCAGGCCGAAATAGCTCGGTGCGATGACCCCTGCCGCCCAAATGAACGCCGATAGGATATTGGCGAGCTGAAACTGCCACTGCGGCAAAGCGTACATGCCGGCAACAACGGGAATGACGGCGCGAACCGGACCGAAGAAGTGACCAAAAAAGACGCTCAGCGCGCCCCACTTATCGAAAAACGCTTGTCCGCGCTCGATTAATCCGGGGTTGCGGTTGAACGGCCAGAATTCCCGTATTCCATCCTTATAGTAGAGACCGATCCAGTATGAGAGCGCGTAGCCGAGAGCACCGCCAACGCCTGCCGCGACTATGGCGGGCCACAGAATGCTCAATGACACGCCACTCTTCGCCAGAAGCGCGGAGATTCCGATGAGAATAGCGGTGCCAGGCCATAGTATCGAAAGGAAGCAGAAGCTTTCCAGGAATGCTACGCCGAAAGCGATGGGCGCGGCCCAGTCTTCATTCGCTTTCACGAAGGTGACGATGGCATCGACGAAATCCTGCACGCTCATCCAGACGCTTTCCAGTTGAGATTTTTTGTTGATTTTAGATGTGCAAGGAGGGGACTCTGTCCGCCCAAAATAAGAAGCCCACATGAAGCTTCAAGTGTTACGTCGCCGCCTATCGGCACCGCCGGGCGATTTCGCGGGCGAGTTCCTTCGAGACTTCGCGCGAAAGCATCGCTCCGCGCGCCACTTGTGCAGAGGTCAATCCGAGATAAGCGCCTCCACTCAGCGCAGATGGGCCGCGATCCGCTTCTTCCTTGCCGTGCTCAAGTTCGCTGCACGAAAGCTCCTTGCGTTTTCTGCTCAAGGCCATAAGCCGCACGCCGGAAGCATATTCGTGAGGCCCGGCCGGCTGCTTCACCCAGCCGCGAGTTGAATCAGCCATGTAGGAATCGTAGACCATCTTGCGCTGGCTGATGCAGACGTTGCTATCGTCGACGCATTTGAGCCCGCGCGCCGGATCGCCAAGAGCCGCTTCGTTGCCTGCACAGCCCGCGAGCGCAATCGACGCCATGATGAGCGCGAAGGGCGCATTGGACTTTCGCGGATAGTGCGTGAATGCAGCGCGCTTCAAAACCGATTCCGTTTCAGTTGGCATCTGCCGGTAGAAAGCCAGCATGGCAGGCTCGTGGCAGAGGCCGGACGAAGTTGCGACTCTTGTCAAGCCACTAGCCGGATTCGCGTCGAACCGGCATCAATTGATCCACAGACCTGCAAAATAGGAGAGTCGGATGCCGTATGCCATTCGGATGCACGCTCACGGGGGGCCGGAGGTCCTAGTCTATGAGAAAGTGCCGGCTCCCGATCCCGCTCCAGGCGAGGTTCTGGTTCGACAGCATGCCATCGGGGTCAATTATATCGATATCTATCATCGCACCGGCCTTTATCCACTGCCAAGCCTGCCGGTTACGATCGGGTCGGAAGGGGCGGGCGAGGTTATCGCGATCGGATCTGACGTTAGCCGGTTGAAGGTGGGTGACAAGGTGGCTTATGCCGGCCCGATCGGCGCCTATGCCGAGGTTCGCACTGTTCCTGAAGACCGCGTCGTCAAATTGCCGGACGGTATCGATTACGAGTTGGCTGCCGCGCTGATGCTCAAGGGCATGACGGTACGGATGCTGCTGCGCGAAGTTTATCCGATCGATGCCGGCACGACCCTTCTGTTCCATGCGGCCGCCGGCGGTATTGGCCTAATCGCATGCCAATGGGCTCGCGCGCTCGGCGCGACGATGATCGGCACGGTGAGTTCCGATGAAAAGGCGGCACTCGCGAAGGAGAACGGTTGCGCGCATGTCATCAATACGAAAAGGGACGATTTCGTTGAGCGCGTGCGTGTACTGACCGCAGGCCGAGGATGTGATGTTGTCTATGATTCCGTCGGCAAGGACACGTTTCCGAAGTCGCTCGATTGCCTCAAACCAAAGGGACTTTGGGTTTCATTCGGAAATTCGTCCGGCCCGGTTCCTCCCTTCGCACTAACGGCTCTCAAAGGCTCACTTTTCGCCACGCGCCCGTCGATATTGCCCTATACGGCGACAACCGAAGATCTGGAAGCGAATGCCGCCGACGTGTTCAGGATGGTGCTGAGCAAGGCAATCCGGATCGCCACGAACCATCGCTATCCGCTCGCCCGCGCTGCCGACGCGCACCGCGATCTCGAAGCCCGGCGAACGACGGGCTCAGTCATACTCGTCCCTGAGGAGTGAAATGTTGGACGACGGAGAAGAGGAGCCGATCACGCTCTATTTCTGGCCTACGCCGAATGGCGTCAAAATCTCGATCATGCTCGAAGAGCTTGGGATTCCGTACAACATCAAGTTCGTGGATCTCAGCAAAGGCGAGCAACATGAGCCCGAATTTCTCGCGGTCTCGCCGAACAACAAGATGCCGGCGATCGTCGATCCTGACGGCCCCGACGGACGGCCCCTCTCCATTTTTGAAACGGGAGCCATCCTGCAGTATCTCGGGAGAAAGTTTGGGGCGCTTTATCCCTCGAGCGAGCGCGCCAAGGCCGATGTCGATCAATGGCTGTTCTGGCAGATAAGCGGCCTCGGTCCCGCGGCGAGCCAGTGCAACCATTTTCGGTCCGCCGCCCCCGAGAAAATTCCTTATGCGATCGATCGCTTCACCGATGAAGTCTCACGGCTTTTCGGCGTGATGGACAAACGATTAAGCG
>JBEVLH010000433.1:0-3958 GCA_040509255.1 Hyphomicrobium sp.
ATGAAGCTGCGATCGCCGAAGCGTGTCATGGCAGGCTTCGATTGGCTTTACGGTTGGAGGCTCGATTGTCCCTGACCCGCCGCCTTGCCTCGCTCCTCCGAAACCGCGCCGACGTCGTCACCCTTGGCGCTCAGGGATTAATCGTCGACGCCGACAAGCGCGTGCTTCTCATTCGTCATCGCTATCGGCCCGGCTGGCATTTTCCCGGCGGCGGCGTCGAATACGGCGAACAGATCGAGGATGCCCTGGTGCGCGAGGTGCTGGAAGAAACCGGCGTCGTCGTGGTCGGGACACCCGGCCTCGTCGGCATCTACTCCCATTTCGACGAGTTCCCGGGCGACCACATCGTTCTATTCAAGATCGACCGATGGCGCCGCGACGCCGTTCCACTCGCCAACGCCGAAATCGCCGAACAGGGTTTTTTCAAGCTCGATGCCTTGCCCGAGGGCTTATCGCCGGGCACGTCCAGGCGGCTCGACGAGATCTTCGGCGGGGCGCAGCAATCGAGCGCATGGTAGCTTCTCCACGCTGGCTATCCCGCCAAGAGTTTCGTCGCTAGAACGTCGTTGCAAATTTCGACATCCCCTCTCTGCAAGCATGACCCATGGCTTATCTGTCCGGCATCATCGCGAGTTTCCTGGTCGCCTTTCCGGCCCTGTTCTCGATCGTCAATCCGCTCGGCGGCGCGCTGATCTATAGCCAGATCACGCTCGGCCGCCTCCATCCTGAACGCGTCACGCTCGCGTGGCGGGTCGCGACCTATGCCGCCATCGTCATGCTGGTGTCACTGTTGATCGGCGCCACGCTGATGAGCTTCTTCGGCGTCAGCATCGATGCCTTGCGCGTCGCCGGCGGCACCGTCGTCGCCGTCTCCGGTTGGCGCATGCTCTACCTTCCGCAGGAAACCGAAGATCGGAAGCAGGACCACGCCTCCGATACCAGCCGCGCAACGGCGTGGAGCAGCGACGTCGCCTTCTTCCCGCTGACAATGCCGTTCACGACCGGCCCTGGCACGATCTCGGTCGCCATCGCGCTGAGCGCCAATCGCCCCGCCGAAACCGCTGAGCTTCTGCCGTTTTTCGGCGGCGCTTGCGCCGCGGCGATCGCCGTCGCGATCGTAGTCGGCGCCTGCTATTCGTCCGCTGACCGCGTCGTATCGCTGCTCGGGCCAGGACGAGCCCGCATCCTGACCAGGCTGTCGGCGTTCCTGCTGCTCTGCATTGGCGTGCAGATCCTGATGACGGGCATCCAGGGCGCCTTTGTCGGCATCCGCACCGCGGCGCACTGAGAACGAATTTAGCCCGTCTGGCGTGCGTCCGCCGCGACCTGCGCAGCCGCTTCGCTCATGCTTGCGCCTTTGAGCAAGAGACCGAACCAGGCAAATAGCTCACGCGAATGGGGATTGTCCGCTACCCGCCATTCCGGATGCCATTGCACCGCCAGGATGCGATCACCCGAAACCGGACGAATACCTTCGACCACGCCGTCGGCACTCGTCGCTTCGACCGTCAGCTTGCTGCCGAGATCACGCACGCCCTGAAAATGCGCCGAGTTGACGACGATCGACGGCGCGCCCATCACACGCTCCAGCACGCCGTCATGAGCGAGATCGACGCGATGCTCGAGAGCGAACATATCCGCGAGCGGCAGGCCCGGTTCGGTGTGATGAACCTGCTCGCGGCCGGCCGCTGCGAGGTCGGGCCTGAGCGTCGCTCCGTACGCAACCGCGATTTCTTGGAACCCCCGGCAGATGCCAAGCACCGGCCGATCCTGCTCTGCCGACTCCGCGATCAGCCGGAATGCCATCCCGTCCCGACCGGGATCGAACGGCCCGTCACCCGGCTCCGTGCTGCGATAGAGCTGCGGCGCCACGTTCGATGGGCTGCCCGTCAGAAGAATTCCATCGAGCCGGCTGAGGATCGATCCAGCATCCATGATGTCTGGCATCGACGGCACCAGCACGAAATCGGCGCCGACGAACGGTGCTGCGCGAAGATAGCGCTCGGCCACCCCCTGCACCGGATCGTCCGGGTTGCGCTGGCAGCAGATGACGCCGACGAGAGGCCGCCGGGGCATGATCGATGATCCTTAAGAAGCGATGGGATGGCCTTGAATAAGGGTTCACCGACTTGTCGGCAATGCCCTCGCTCGCGAACAGCGGCCGATATCACCGCCCGCCAAGTCGAACAATGGGCCGAACGGCATCCCAATAGAATCAAATTTGCATAGCCCGTTTCCTTTCGTCGCCCTCATTCAATAGACTGCGGTCCAAGAAGAAACGATGGGTGGAAACGTGGCGACCAATTCGGCTTTCGTGTGGGATGATGCTTTACTGCTTGATCATCAGCTGACCGATGATGAAAAGCTGATCCGCGACACGGCGCGGTCTTACGCAAGGCAAAAGCTGCAACCCCACGTCATCGATGCCTATGCGCACGAAAAGATGGACCCCGGCATCTTTCTCGAAATGGGCGAGCTCGGTTTGCTCGGCCCGACTTTGCCCGCCGAATACGGCGGCTCGTCCGCGAATTACGTTTCCTACGGATTGATCGCCCGCGAAATCGAACGCGTCGATTCCGGCTATCGCTCCATGATGAGCGTGCAATCCTCGCTCGTGATGTATCCGATCCACGCCTACGGCTCCGAAACCCAGCGCGAAAAATATCTCCCGAAGCTCGCGAGCGGAGAATGGATCGGCTGTTTCGGCCTCACCGAACCCGACGCCGGATCCGACCCCGGAGGCATGCGCACCAAAGCCGAAAAGATCGATGGCGGCTATCGCCTCGCCGGTTCGAAAACCTGGATCACCAATGCGCCGATCGCCGATGTTTTCATCATCTGGGCGAAATCCGCCACGCACGGCGGCAAGATCAGAGGCTTCATCCTCGACAAGGGTTTGAAGGGCCTCTCGGCGCCCAAGATCAACGGCAAGCTGTCGCTTCGCACCTCCGTGACCGGTGAGATCGTCATGGACGGCGTCGAAGTTCCAGAGGATGCTCTGTTGCCGAATGCCGAAGGTCTGGCCGGCCCTTTCGGCTGCCTCAACCGCGCACGCTACGGCATCGCGTGGGGAGCAATGGGCGCCGCAGAATTCTGCTTTCATGCCGCGCGCCAGTACACGCTCGACCGCAAGCAGTTCAATCGGCCGCTGGCCGCAACTCAACTCGTACAAAAGAAGCTTGCCGATATGGAAACCGAAATCACGCTCGGGCTCCAGGCAGCGCTTCGCGTCGGTCGGCTGCTCGACAACGGACAAATGGCGCCGGAGATGATCTCACTCATCAAGCGCAACAACTGCAGCAAGGCACTCGACATTGCGCGCGCCGCTCGCGACATGCACGGCGGCAACGGCATCTCGGAAGAGTTTCAGGTCATGCGCCATATGTTGAACCTCGAAACGGTCAACACCTACGAGGGCACCAACGATATTCACGCGCTGATCCTCGGCCGCGCCATCACCGGCCTCCAGGCCTTCTCATGAAAACGCAAACAGCGGCGAAGCCACTTGCAGGCCTGCGCGTGCTCGAATTCGCGCGCGTGCTTGCAGGCCCTTGGGCCGGACAGACGCTCGCCGACCTCGGCGCATCGGTGATCAAGGTTGAACGGCCCGAAGGAGGCGACGATACCCGAAGCTGGGGCCCGCCCTTCATCGCTGACGACGATGGACCCGGCTCGGCCGCATATTTCCACGCGGCCAATCGCGGCAAGCAGTCCGTGGCCGTCGATTTCGAACAGCCCGAAGGCCGCGACAAGGCAGCCGCGCTCGCACAGCGAGCCGACATCATCATCGAGAATTTCAAGGTCGGCGGTTTGGCGAAATATCGCCTCGACTACGCGTCGATAAAGGCGATCAATCCCGGCGTCATTTATTGTTCGATCACCGGCTTCGGCCAGACCGGTCCTTATGCGCCACGCGCCGGCTATGACTTCATCGTGCAAGGCATGGGCGGCATCATGG
>JBEVLH010000434.1:0-5207 GCA_040509255.1 Hyphomicrobium sp.
CAGGATACCTGACATGAATATTCTCAAAAGCGTTCTTTTGACCTGCGCGTTCTCGACCGCGATCGTCGGTGCGGTCAACGCCGCCGACATGGCCGTCGAACAGTCTCCGGTCGTGGCGCCCTCCGCATCCGGATTTTATGTCGGCTCTCTGAGCACCGTCAGTTTCCTGGACGATACGTCCTTTTTCTCTTCTCGGGAACTCTATCTCCACGGATTATGACACAGGTTTCTATAGCTCGGTCCGCGCTGGTTACAATTTTGGCGCCATAGCGTTCGTCTCCCCGCGCGTCGAACTGGAACTTGGTTACGGCAGCGCGTCGGTTGACGCTCACTCCGTCAATGGCGCTGGTGTTGCGGGGATCGATTCCTTCGGCGACGCGCGCTCGTTCCAGGGTTACATCAATGGTTACATCGACATTCCCCTTACGAACGATGGCTTCTTCAGCGCCGTTACGCCATTCGTCGGCGGCGGTGTCGGCTTCATGAACCTGGAACTGCGCAAGCAGGGTGTCGCGGGAGCCGCGACCTACATCGACGATAGCGATACCCAGTTCGCGTACCACTTGGACGCGGGCGTCGGCATCAATCTGCAGGGTATCGGCCTCTTTTCCGACATGTCGTTGTTCGATAACACCACTCTCGACATAGGCTACCGCTTCACCGCAGCGGATGACTTCGATTTCGTGGCACGCGATGGATCCGCATCGAGCACCGATTTCAGAAGCCATGCAGTAACTTTCGGCCTGCGCAAACAATTTTGATGACTTGAGCGGGAGGGGCGATCTCGCAACCTCCCGCATCCACGCAGACAAGGAACATCCGGTTGCACAAATATCTGCGGCGAAACTGGCAAGTCGCACCGATCGTCATTTCTACAATGGTGCTCGCGTCCTGCGGCCACGACGACGATGTGCGCCAAGCAGCGGTACCTCCGCACGCGACACCGGGCGTCGGTGCGGTCGCCACGGACGCAGTTGCTATCGAGCGGGCGATGGCCTCGGCCCTGCAACCTCAAGCAAACAGTGTGGCATGGGCGAGCCCAACGACGGGGAGTGCAGGCGTTTTGAGCTATACCGAAACCCGCGACACTAGCGGGAAAACATGCCGTGCCTTCATCAGCACTCGTCAATCATTGAGCGGGGGCGGCACCGTGAATGGTCAGGCTTGCACTGAAGGCGAAGGGCGTTGGCGGGTCAATTCGTTGAACGAACAGTAGGCTTCGGGCCGCACGCGCTGCAGTAGAATTCAAGTCGTGCGCGCAGCAGACATCAAAAGCTCTGCAGCACCGCTCATGTCCCGGACTTCTGAATAAGGTTGCCACGCCGGGTTGCCGTGTTCGCTCCTGCGGTTAACCCATATGGCACGCAATCCAAGCTCATGGCATGCCTTCATGTCGGTGTACATTCCCATCGCGACGTGGACTGTTTCGTCCGGCCTGACATTCATCTGGCTGTATGCGTACTCGAAGATTTCCCGCGACGGTTTGTAGGATCGGGCCTGCTGCGCCGTGATGACGTGATCGAATGGCACGCCAATACGCTCCACTGTTGGTGCGATCAGGTCGTCATCCGAGTTCGTGAAGATCGCCAGCTTGTATCGAGTTTTAAGTAAACGAAGAGCTTCAGGGACATCTCGGTGAGGCCCCATGTTTGCCGGTGCCTTCGCCATTCCATCGAGCTCGTTTGAATCTGTGGCTATCCCGATTTCGCCGAAAGCCTGCTCGAAACCGATCCGCAGGATCTCCTTGAACGCCCGGTAAGGTCTCCCTGCGGTCAATTGCCTGCTGTGAAGCGAAAAACGCTCCACGACAGCGGCGGCAGACACGTCGTCTGCGCCGTGCGCTTCAAGGACTTGAGCCGCCGCCCGCGTGAGTTCCTCGTACCATTCTACGAGTGTCCCGTAACAATCGAATGTAATGACCTTGGTCTGCAAACCAAAATCGATGGATGACGTGTGTAGTCGTTGTGACATTACGGCTTCCTGGCATTGCTGGCCCGTGAGGAACGGATGATATCCTTAATTCTCGAATGGTTGTCATCCGATCCTGCGATAAGCGCGACCGGAAGCGAACCGTACGGATTCATCATTCGACTTGTTGCGCTTCGCACACGGCGAAACCACCAGTCCAGCTTGCATGGCGGTTTACAGTGTCTGAGCGCCGTGATGAGGCGTCCATCCAAGTCCTCGGCATTGCTCTTCGGCGTCAGCGCGGGCCGCGTCGATATCGTCGTAGATGCCTGGTAGCGTGTAGGTCTGTTCGCGATAGACGTAGCTGGCAGTCCCGTCCTCGATGTTGAACTGCACGCTTGGCGCATCGGTTATCTGGTTGGGATCTTGCATGATCTGGCTCCTCGTTCCACTAAACTAGAAGCAGGTAGCGCTGGTTTTGTTCCTGCGCGTTAAATTTTCGCTAGCAGCCCCTATCTTGGTGCCATCATTGCATTGGTGAAGAGGGCAGACACGATCGTAAGACCACACGCAGCTTAGCTGGAAGCCAGCAAAGCATATGCACGTCCTGGTTCCGATGTTTTTCCCGGCTCCACGCTCATGTAAGCATGTTTCACAATTATCGAATATACATCCTAAGTCGGAAGCGATAATTGTCGGTGAGGGACGGAGTTCATCATGCCAAAACCGATCGGTTTGAGAAATCTCGATGGTCAAAAGCGCGCGCAGCTCGTCGCGCATTTGAAGCACGTTAGCATCAGTCGCGAAAACTCGATGGCGAGGGACTCATTGGACGGACCGGAGATGAACGAAAACGTCCAAGCCGTGCTCAAAGTGCTCGACGATATTTATCTGAAGAAGTGACCATTGACGGCAATTTACGGCATCCTAATTTGTCCCTCAGGGTAGAATTGGGAGGTACCATGCGTTCGGTCGATGAGGTTTTGTTCTCGAGCCAGTGGTCCGCCGGCGATACGCCTGACGCTGGCTTCTTCACCTGGGATATCCCGGAAAATATCCTTTACGCCGATGGCGCTCTTGCAGACCTTTTCGGCGTCGATCCGGAAGAAGCGGAGCGCGGTCTCCCAATCGAGACGTATCTGGATCGCGTCCATCCGGATGATCGGTCGCAACTTGCCAAGGCAATCAGTGACAGCATTATCACGCATATGAATCAGCACGAGACCTACCGAGCTCTTAATGCTCAAGGACGCTATGTGACGGTCGCATCGTTCGGCCGCGGCTTCCGCGACCGCGATGGCCTTCCGCGACGTTATGTCGGGATTGTAGTTCCCGTCGGTGAAGTTGATGCGCTGCCGGTTCGATTATCCTGAAGTCTCAATCCCAAGCCGCGTGTCCGGTGGAACCCAATCCGTGCTCTCGAATTGTCTTGCACAATCATAGGAGCTGCGATGCCCAGGTATTTCTTTAACTATCGGATCAACGGGGTTCTTGAGAAAGATCCGGAAGGCTCTGAGTTACCCTCCGATGAAGCAGCGCTCGAAGAAGCGCACAGTGCTGCCAGAGAACTGTTGGCGGCCAAGGTTCGTGCCGGTGAGCTCGTCGATGGCGACGAGTTCGAGGTCTCGACTGGTGACGGGATTGTCGTGCATACTCTGCCGCTGCGATCCGTATTGAAACTTGACGAGTAAAATGCCTTAAACCGCCGGGCGTCGGCGCCATCGAAAAGCTGTGGTCGCCATTCTCGTCTTTTGTGCTCTGCTTTGTGCCATTGTGTACATGGGTCAGTGGTGGATGACCGAGCCCTCAGGCGATGTCGATTCACAGTCAAGTATCACGGCCCCCCGCAATAGGTTCACATCTGTTGTCCGCGCCTCATGACCGGGCTGCTTCAGAGATATGCCGTGAGATTTGAGGCGTGGGCGAACTGATCTCCCATTCCGACCGGTAACCACGGATCGACAACCCAAGGCAGGCCTTGGACGACGCCTGGATTCCAAGCGCCTCTGGTCTAGATCCTGATCGAGGAAATTTTTCAAGACGCCGGGTACACAACCTGCAGGAGACGCGTTACCGCGGGCACGGCATCTCTGCAAGCGAGCCGCAAGCTCCTGCCGGTAGGCCCTCCGAAGTCCGCTTGCTTCGCCAGCCTCATGTCGACATTGGCGGCACCACATCCTCGTTGCTCGGTTCCTACGCACGACCAGTTGCAAGTTTAACTCGGTCTCGACCTGCATTCTTGGCTTCATATAGTGCCATATCCGCACGTCGGAAAGCATCTTGCAAATCGGGGCCGGAAGCAAACGACGCAACTCCGAAGCTTGCAGTTGTTCTCACGGGAAGATCCTCCATGAGTGTTGCCGCCTGCCGAAAAGCCTGTGCGAGAGAAAGCGCGACATCCACGGGTGTGTTCGGCAGGAAAACAGCGAATTCCTCACCTCCGATGCGGCCGATGGCTGAGATAGCCGGCGCATATTTGCGAAGCACCTTTCCAAACCCCTGGATGACCAAATCGCCGACGTGATGGCCATAGGTGTCGTTGACACTTTTGAAGTGGTCGAGGTCGCAAACAATCACGGCATGCGGTCCTTCCGGCAACCCGGCCATCAGGGTTTGGACACGCCGTTCAAAACCGCGTCGATTGGGGAGATCCGATAGTGCGTCCTGCTCGGATTCGTGTTGCTGATCCGCCATGATCTCCAGCACTAGAACGGCGAGAAGCGTCAGTCCGACCGCCACCATCAGGATAGCCGTAGAGCTCTGGGATATAAGCGCATAGTTCGTGCTGATATAGTCTTCTGCCGTGGATCCGGTCCCGACCAGCACTGTCAGCCCGGCTTTTGCAAAAAATTGGAGGCCGGTTACCAGCATGAGGCCGCCGAGGAACTTGTCGACTGCAAGTCGCCTGCGCGACGACAGGACGGCAAATGCGCTCGAAAGGACGGCAATGGCAAAAGGTGTCTGATATAATATGGCGTGAAGCGCCGAGCTTCGCGGCAGATCATAGATGAGGTCGCTTCCGATCGCCGTAACGAGAACGAATGCGATCCCGACCCTCTTGTCGAGCGGTTTTCCGTAGAGTTCACCCACACCGGCACGAAGCAGTGCCATCCCAGCAACCACTGACGCAAACGCTCCGAGCGCGGAAACTCTCGGGAAGTCCGTGTAAGCGATCAACAGTTCGAAAATGGCCGATAGCGATGCGATACCGAAGCCTGACGCTAGCCAAAGCGCGGCCTTGCGTGAACGTGAGCGGGTGGAAACGACTGCAAACAACGCACTGAAGCACAACCCAACAA
>JBEVLH010000435.1:0-7693 GCA_040509255.1 Hyphomicrobium sp.
GGGCGTCGGCGGTGTTAGTCAGTTCGTCTAGAAGAGCCAAGGAAACGGCGGCCGCCCTTGGCCTCACCGCCGAGGTCGACGAGGGACTTCGCGATCTCGATCTCGGACGCTGGGCGGGGTTTTCCATCAACGAGATCGGAGCCTCCGAACCCGAGGCACTCGAACAATGGCTGTCTGATCCGGAAGCTGCACCGCACGGCGGTGAATCCGTCGACCACCTGTTCGCCCGCATTTCGGTCTGGCTTCAGTCAATCTCGACGCGGGATGACCGCGTCATCGCGGTTACACATCCCGCCGTCATTCGCGCCGCGATCCTGTCTGCAATACACGCTGCTCCAACTTCCTTCTGGAACATCGACGTGGCGCCGCTCGCCATCGTCCAACTGACATCGAACGGTCGGCGCTGGGTGCTTAAATCCATCAGGCAGTGACGCCCGCAATCGTTCGTCTCAGAACGGCCGCGCCGGTTGAAACGAGGCGAAAAAGAATGCGGTTCCCAGCACGAACACAGCTGCCGAGGCCACGAAGCTGGAGCTTTGAGCAATCGCATTGCCCCATCTGCTGTCCGCGCCGGCGAGCGTGATCGCAAGCTTGCGAGATCCGACCGACAAAGCGGCCAGTGCCGACACAGTGAGCGCCGTGCCAAACGCCATCGCGAACGTTGCCAGGATGCCGGCCCAAATTAACCCCTGGGCAGCGGCAAAGATGATGACAAGCAACGCGCCGGTACATGGCCGAATGCCGATCGACAGTGAGATCGCCAGCGCCCGGCTCCACGACAATGTTTCCCGCAATTGATCGGGGCCGGGAAGATGTGCGTGACCGCAATGGGCGTCGTGCTCGTGGTCAGGCTCGGCGTGCGAATGGTCATGGTCGCACGTGCAAGAAGTCTTTTCTGTCGCCGCAGCCGAAAGATTATGATGTTCGTGAACGGGAAAGGCGTGCTCGTGAACATGGTCGCCGTGCGAGTGTTGGTGTGCGTCATGCGGGAGAGCCGCACCATGAGCACGCCGACGCGAAAACATCGGCGCGATCTGCTTGATCATAAGCCAGGCCCCGATCAGTGCCACGAAACCCCAGCTCAGCGTTTCAAGCCACGCCTCGGCCCATTTGGTCTGTAAACCGGTGGCCCGTGCCGCCAGATACAATCCGCCGATCAGCGTAATTGCCGATAGGGCCTGGATAAGGGACGATAGAAACGCGAGAAATATCCCACGCCTCAGCGTTTCCTTGTCCGCGAGCATGTACGAAGAGATCACTGCCTTGCCATGTCCCGGACCGACCGCGTGAAGTATGCCGTAGATGAAGCTCGCCACGACAAGACCACCCGCAGCGGCCGCAACGTTCGTCGTGGATTTGATATTGCGAACGGCTCCCGTCATGTTTTGCGTCAGGCGATGCTCCTCGAACAAGAGAATGGACCAGGCGCTATCCACTATGCGCGTTACAACGGACATCTCGCGAGTAGACTGGTTCTGGGGAGCCGTCATTCCGAACGCAGAGGCTGGTCCCGCCGGCGCTTCCGCAGCTTGCGCCAAAGGAAGCGACATCATAAAAAGCAGAAGCGCGGATGTGAGTGCTGCAGACCACCGCGCGCGTTTGCTGAGCCGGCGTCGCGCCGTCCAGTCTTGTTTCCACCAAGCCATGAAATCCCCCGCCATCGCTCCCCCAAGCGCAACTAGCCCGCTTGAAGCGTATGTTATATTATTGGATAAACGCCCACGATTATGACCGCAAGGAGGCGGGAGATATGCGTCCATGTCAGTCGAATGCACTTGGAATGGACGGCCGCTAAATGAAGCTTTTGAAAATGCTCGCGCGGTTGTGCCTTATCGCGCCGGTCGTCGCGCTGGCCGGTGTCTCGGATAGTGGCCCAACAGCGGAAGAATACATCGGATATACCAATGGCACCGCGCAGCTGGTGCCCGTCGGCGAACTCAAGATTAAGGACTATCGCATCCAATGCGGCGCCCGCCCGACTGTCATCGACGATAAGCTTGATGATTATGGCGCCGCATATCCCGGGTTCATCATTTTGAACTTGCGACTGCTCGATACGCTTCCACGCCCGGTCGAGCTTTGGATCTATTCACACGAATGTGGTCATCAGTTTCGCGGGCCAGACGAGGAGACTGCCGACTGCTTTGGCGTGCAGAGAGGACGGCGCGAAGGCTGGCTCACGGAAGAGGGCCTGAGTCAGGTTTGCGCCTTTATCGGAGCCTCGAAGGGCGACAACATGCACTTTGCAGGCCCCCATCGCTGCGAAGCCATGCGGCGATGCTACATCGATCCGAACGTGCATTAAACGCGAACGAATTAGCGGCGAGCCTGAGAAGCCCGCCGCCAAAAATGATCATCTCGTATTGCGTACGCTCAGGTGCCGGCAAACGCCTTTGACAGCTGATCAACATTGTAACGGAACATCTTTGTATAAGTCGGCGCCGGGCCGTCGCCCTTCGACAGCGATTCGACGTAGAGTTCGCCACCGGGCTGCGCGCCCGTCGCCTTTGCAATTTGTTGAACGAGGCGCGGATCGTTCGAATTCTCGAAGAAGTAGGTTTTTACCTTCTCCGTTTTGATCTGATCGATCAGCTTTGCGACGTCGGCAGCCGAAGCTTCTGTCTCGGTCGATAACCCGACGGGAGAAAGGAACTGCACCCCGTACTGTCTGCCGAAATATCCGAATGCATCATGGCTCGTCAGGATTTTCCGCCGGTCCTTCGGTACGGTGCCGATGACGGACTTGGCGTAGGCGTTTAGATCGTCGAGTTCATTGGAATATTTCGCGGCATTCGCTTTGAAATCTTTGGCGTCCGTCGGGTCCGCAGCGACCAGCGCCGTTTCAATGTTCGCGACCCAGACTTTGACGTTGAGCGGACTGTTCCACACATGCGGATCGGTAACGGTCTTGCCGTCTTCTTCCATCTTGCGGGTCTTGATGCCCGTCGACACGACAAACGGCTTGCCACTGTAGCCGGACGCCGAGACCAATTTTTCAAACCAGCTTTCAAGTCCTTCGCCACTGATGAATGTAATGTCGGCTTGTTTGAGCGTCTTTGCGTCGTCCGGCGACGGCTCGAATTCATGCGGGTCGCCGTTGGGGCCAACGAGGCTCTTGACGTTGACGTGATCGCCGCCAACTTGCTTCACGATATCGGCCAGAACGGTGAAGCTGGCAACCGCCTCCAGCGTCTTCGCGGACGCCACACCAGCGAAAGCCGTTCCCGCCGCTGCCGAAGTCAACAGCCCCAAAACCAAGTGCGTTATCTTCATGCTTGTCTCCTATCTACGCTTTCAAGTGACGACGTGAGTAAAGGCGGCGCACTAGGCCCGAGGGGCTGAAGAGCAGCGAACCGCCGTAGATGCAGCTCGCTGTCAAAATGATTGTAGGCCCCGACGCCGTGGCGAGATGAAACGAGGCTACTAACCCGAAATAGCCCGATAGAATTGCAGTGCCGGCGGCGATCGCGAACATGGCGGGAAGCGTTTGCGCCCAAAGCCGCGCGACCGCGGCAGGCAGCATCATCAGGCCAACGGCCATCAGCGTGCCAAGGGCCTCGAAGCTCGCGACCAGATTGAGAACTACCAGCAGAAGGAACAGGAAGTGGTAAAGCGACCCCCGGCCGCCGACCGCGCGCAGGAAGCCCGGATCGAAGCATTCGGCAATGAGGGGCCGGTAAACAACGGCGAGCAGAACAAGGGTGAGAGACGCAATTCCACCGACGAGATAAAGCGCCTGCGCATCGATAGCCAGGATGGTTCCGAACAGGACGTGCAGAAGATCGATGTTCGATCCCCGTAGCGAGACGATGAGCACGCCGAGGGCGAGTGACGTCAGGTAAAAGCTGGCAAAGCTCGCGTCCTCTCGCAACGCCGTCGTGCGGCTGATGACGCCGGACAGAAGAGCAATGCTGAGGCCGGCGATCAATCCGCCGAGGCCCATAGCGGGCAGGGAAAGTCCGCCCGCGATCAGAAAGCCGACGGCGGCTCCCGGAAGAATAGCGTGGCTCATGGCGTCGCCGACGAGGCTCATCCGGCGCAGCATCAATAGAACGCCCACTGGCGCCGAGCCGAGGGCCAGCGCGAGGCATGCAACCAGTGCGCGTCGCATGAAGCCGTATTCGACGAAGGGCGAGATAAAAACTGCGTCGAGCGTCATGCGACCGCCGCGCTTTCTGTGCAGACTCCGGCACCCTCGTCCCAGCTTTCGGCCATGGCGCGCGCTTTGAAGAGATTGCGCGACGACATGGCGACGTCGGTCGGCCCCCAATCGACCGCTTCGCGGGCAAGCAGCAAGGTCTCGGGAAAATGCGCTCGCACCTGATCGAAATCGTGCAAGACAGCGATGATCGTGCGTCCGGACTTATGCCACCGGCAGACAATG
This sequence comes from Hyphomicrobium sp., assembly GCA_040509255.1. Taxonomy (GTDB): domain Bacteria; phylum Pseudomonadota; class Alphaproteobacteria; order Rhizobiales; family Hyphomicrobiaceae; genus Hyphomicrobium_B. Next base: position 4,385 of record JBEVLH010000435.1, read on the forward strand.
TCGAGCAGATCGCGAGTCGTGCGCGCATCGATGGCCGTGAAAGGCTCGTCGAGCACGATGATCTTGGCGTCCTGGAGCAGAAGCCTCGCAAAGAGCACGCGCTGGAACTGCCCGGCCGACAGCGATCCGATGCTGCGGGCGCCGAAGCCCTCCAATCCGACCGCCATCAATGCGTTGCGAGCGCGAGCGACAGCCCCCGCGTCGATGCTGCGGAAAGCGCCGCTGCGACGCCACGCACCGAGCATGACGATATCAGCGACCGTCATCGGGAACTGCCGGTCGATTTCCGCTGCCTGTGGCAGGTAGCCGAAATCGCAGGGTCGCAGCTGCCCGCGATGAATGGCGCCTTCTGCCAGCGGCAGCTCGCCCATGATCGCTTTCAGTAGGGTCGACTTTCCCGCCCCGTTCGGACCGGCGATCGCGGTCATGCTGCCTTCGCGAAAGCTCCCGGAGACATGATGCACGGCGGGGTGGCGCGCATACGCGACAGTTATGTTGTCGAGCTCAATCAGCGCTTGGCTCACGGCAGGGACACCGCCCAGAAAATTGCGATCCAGAGCAGCAGCGCGGTCACTACCGCGTACATAAGCCTTGCGCTGGCCGGCTTCGCCATCAGGGAACGTGCGAATGGATCGCGGTACGTCATAAGAAAGCCTTCTCGAATTAAACGTATAATATAACATTTTATTCGAGATGACTATGGCCGAATTGCGGGCAGCTCTAAACGCCGCAAGAGTCGCGTCGACCAGAGGTTAAGGAAGGATACGAGACGGGTCGCTTTTTTTGCGCCGGCAAAGGTGGCCACGCCGTCTCGCAATGATTTAAAAAATCCCGCGGTGATGGCAGCCAACCGGCGCGAGACGTCAAATCAGAAACATTGCCAAAAATTGATTTTGTCCGAAGCGAATTGCGACATATGGAAACTTGATTACAGAAGTCAAGTTTCATATGTCGGTCATCGTTGACCCTTAGAAAAGCGAGGGGAAGAGAACGTGCTCGCCCCATTTCTCATCATGCTTCGCGAAGGCATCGAAGCAGCTCTCATCACCGGAATCGTCGCCACCTATCTCTCGCAGACGGGACGCTCGCAATGGATGCCGGCTGTCTGGGTCGGCGTATTGCTCGCGGTCGCAGTATCGCTCTTTGCCGGCGCCGGCCTTCTCTTCGTCAGCGCCGAGTTTCCCCAGAAAGCCCAGGAATTTTTCGAGGCGGTCGTCGGACTCATCGCCGTGGTGGTGCTGATTTCGATGGTCTTCTGGATGCGCCGCGCCGCCCGTTCGATCAAATCCGAGCTTCAGCATTCGGTCGACGATGCTTTCACATCGACCCACGGCGGAACGTGGGGTCTCATCTGTCTTGTGTTCTTTGCGGTCGCGCGCGAAGGCCTTGAGTCGATATTTTTTCTGCTCGCGATCTTGCAGCAGAGTGACGGCGTCGCCGCGCCTCTAGGCGCAATCGCCGGTATCGCTGCCGCCGTCGTCGTCGGTCTGGTAATTTACGTCGGAGGGGTGCGCCTTGACCTTCGCCGCTTCTTTCAATGGACTGGAATTTTCATCATCTTCGTGGCCGCCGGAATCCTGGCTGGCGCCGTCGGCAAGCTTCACGAAGCCGGTCTTTGGAATGGCCTCCAGGCACACGTCTATGATTTGAGCGCCGTGCTGCCGGTATCGAGCGTGCTCGGAACCATTTTGGCCGGCGTCTTCAGCTACCAGGAGAATCCAACCGTCGGCGAGGTCATCGTTTATCTGACCTTCCTCGCGGTCGTCCTTTTCCTCTATCTCCGTCCCCTCCATCCGGACCGCAAGTCCCTGGAACCCCACCGGAGCGACGCCAATGTCCGCGCCTGACAGCGGCAGGGCCAAGCCCTCGGCCCCGTCGTCGCGCGTGATGTATCTCGGTGTCACCGGCGCGGCCGCTCTCGTCATCGTCGCCGGAACCGCATTTTACTTCGCAACCTTGAAGACCCATCGCGACAAGGCCGGCTCGGCAATTCCGGTCGCCGTGACGTCGAAAGCCTGCGAGCCGGATGCGCTTTCGGTCACCGCCGGCGAGCGGACATTTGAAATCGCCAACAAATCGGAACGGCCGGTCGAATGGGAAATTCTTGACGGGGTGATGGTCGTCGCCGAACGCGAGAACATCGCTCCGAATTTCAAGCAGACCCTCAAGGTTCGCCTTGCGCCAGGCCAGTATGAAGTCACCTGCGGCCTGCTCTCCAATCCGCGCGGGACTTTGAACGTTCTCCCGTCGCAAGAGGCACAGGCAACGCTGGCCCGCGCCACCGTTCGCAACTTCCTCGGCCCGATGTCGGAATACAAATTCTATCTCGGCCGTCAAAGCGGCGCAGCGGTCCGCGGTGCCAAGGACTTGGCGGACGCTATCAAGGCAGGCGATCTTGCAAAGGCGCAGCAACTCTACATCGCGGCGAGGGCGCCCTATAAGCGAATCGAGCCGGCTGTCTATCGGTTCTCCGATCTGCAGAACAAGATCGATCCTGTCGCGGAATATCTCGAAAAGCGCGAAGACGATCCGGCATTCGTCGGTTACCACCGCATTGAGCACGGCCTCTTCGTTGCGAAAAACCTCGACGGCCTGTCGCCGATCGCCGACGGGTTGGTCGCCGATCTCACCCTGCTCGACGACCGCATAAAGTCGATAAAGATGGCGCCCGATATCCTCATCGACAGCGCCGGAGCGTTCGCGACGCAGCTGTCCCGCGATCGCCTGCCGACTGGCGAAGGCGTTTTCGCGGGCAACGATTTGTCCGATGTCGAATCCAATCTCGATGGCATCGGAAAGATCGTCGGCTTGCTGCAGCCCATCGTTAAGCCCGTGGCTCCGGCCATCGCGCAAAAGATCGATACGTCGTTGAGCCTCGCCGAAAGCGAAGTCGCCAAGCAAAAAAGGGCTTCCGGATCGCCAGCGTCGGCCTCGGCCAATGCGGCGCTAAACAAAGATCTCACGTCGGCTTTCGCCAAGCTCGCGGAGGCTCTCAACGAATTGCCTTCGGCTATTGGAGTCCACACCAATGGGACATGATCGCACGCGCGGCGGGGGGCAGGGCGCTTTTCCAAATGCCGACCGCCGGAAGCTTTTGCTGGGGCTTGGAGTCGCGGCGGGCGGCGCATTGGCGTCGAACTTCGCGCTGAAGGACTTGCGCGCGAACGAAGCGCCTCAGGTCACCGATGCCCCATCCAGCCATCGGGCGGACGTCGAGCAGCGCGTCCCGTTCTATGGCCCGCACCAGGCCGGTGTCGTAACTCCGCGCCCCGCGAACGGTATGGTCGTCGCTTTCGACGTTATCGCCGA
>JBEVLH010000436.1:0-9746 GCA_040509255.1 Hyphomicrobium sp.
ATCGCAATGCGCCGAGGATCTGGAAAGGATGTGAGCGGCACGATATCGCGAAATAGCCCACTACTGCCCGAAAGGTAGCTTCTGTGAGCGCCGAGACGGACGCCGCTCGTGCGCCAAGGAATGGCATATGCAAGCTCTCGCGCTGCGTCGTTCATGGTGCGGGCACCCTTGCGAAGACTCCGCCGATAAGCGATCGGACGATGTCGTCACGTCGAAGCTCGTAGACGGGTGCGAGAAATATGCGGTGGGCCATACATTCCTGAAAGATCTCGCGGATGTCCTCTGGCACCACCATCTCGCGGCCCGACAGCCAGGCCTGGACTCGCGCCGCGCGGACGAGATAACTCATGCCGCGCGGGCTGGCGCCCCCTGCGATCAGGCGCGTAACGTCGACGTTGGGGATCGCGATACCGGCCTTCGACGGTTCGCGGATCGCTGACCAGAGATCTAGGATGTATTTCTCCAGCACCGGGCTGACAACGATGGTGCTTTGGAGAACCTTGGCGAGGCTGTTGAGGCGTTGGTGATCGATCACCCCTTCTTTCAGCGATCCGATCAAGGAGTCGACGTCGTGGAATTTCGTTTCGAAAAGCAGGTTGCGCCGGGCTGTCACGTCGGTTGGCGTCGAAATCCCGATCTCCATTAGAAACCGGTCTCGGGCGGCTGCAGGAAGCTCGAATGTTTCCTCACGCTCGATGCGGTTGCGATCCGCAAAAACGAGCAGGTTGGGAAAAAAGTGTTCTTTGTTGAAGGCCGTGATGCTGCGTTCGGCCATGAGCCTCAGCAACAACGAATGGACCTGCGGACGCGCGCGATTGATCTCGTTGAAGAAGAAGACCGAGAGGTCGCTGCCGTAGCGAAGCAATGGACCGGGATCGACCCGCGGCTTGCCCTCTTCGTTTAAGAACGTGTGATAGATCATGTCCGACGGCATCAGATCGATGGTGCCTTCGATGCGCTCGTAAGCCCCACCGAGCGCGCGAGCCAGGGCGCGTAGAAGCGTAGTCTTGCCGACGCCGACATCACCCTCGAGAAGAACGTGACCGCGTGCGAAGACGGCGATCGTCAAAAGGCGGATTGCGCGTTCCTGGCCGACGATGGCTTTGGCGATTTCGCGCTCGAAAGTCGCGGCGCTCTGGCGCCAGCTTTCAAGATCAAGCTGCTGCGCATCATCGGCTGATGGCTGCGGGTCAAGCGTTGGGCGATTCATTGTTGTTGTTTCCCAAGCATGGCGCGCGTCCAGCCGGCCGAACTTCTGGGCGTCATTGTCGAGTTCGAAGAAAGGAGGGTGCTGTCGAGACAGCACCCCAGATACCTCGGAGAGGAAGTATTTCTTTCGCCTTGCAAGCGCGGCAAGATCCGAGGATAGCGTTCCGTGTTCGGCTACTGGATCTTCGAGACGTCGTAGACCCACTTGCCCGTTTTCTTGAAGTTTTCTGCGCGCTGCGCATTGCGCTCTTCCATCGCCTTCATGGAATCGCCCTGCTTCGCGAGCTGCTTGGGATCGTGCTTCGGATCGTACTTCGAGCCCTTGATCTTATCCGGGAAGCCGGGCTTCGGCTCCCAGCAGTTGCCTGCCGCCTTGCAGTGCGTACCGTCGTAAGCCATGGCAGCCGGTGCCATCGAACACGCAATTCCGGCCAATGCAATTCCGGCAGCGAGTGCGAGCGAAATGTTCTTCATAGGCATTCCTCCATTTTTTCTACTCGTCGTCCGGACGGTCTGATCCCGTCCTTGTTGTTCCCGTACCAGCCATTTTCTGCGAGGGATCGCCTTTCAGGTGATGAGCTAGTTGCCGGAAATCTTGCATTGCTCCTTGGCCGCAGCCGCGCGACCGGTCTTTTCCCATTCGTCGATGTGGAACGGCTTGAATGCTTTCTTCTGATCGGGAGTCAACCACTCCGCGTCCTTCACATCATCCTTTTGGAGGTGGCGGATCCAGGCGATGAGCTTCAACATATTGTCGAGCTCGATGTCCTGACCGTGCGGACCCATCATGCCGTTGGCACCGCCGAAGATCGTTTCAAATATGCCCTTATCAGTGGCGTTCTTCGGATAGGTCCAGTACGAGTCGTTGAGGCCCGGCCCCACCTTTCCTTCGCCAATATGGCCGTGACAACCTGAGCAGGACTCGAGGTAGGCCTCTTCTCCCTTGGGCAGGCAGCCCAGAACTTCGACATAGGGATCGACGCCCGTTTCCAGGAATTTCTTGACCGCCGGTGAGTCACGCCCTTCTTTCGGAGCCGTGCCGTCGACATCTATCGTGTCGCCCGTAATCGTATTCTGGAAGACTTGTTGGGCGTGGGCCATTTGCGTGCCTGCGATGAGTGACCAAACGGCGATACCGGTCGCCAGAACTCCAAATTTCATCTGCTATTTCACTTCCATTCTCTCTTGAACTGCAAGCAAGGCTGCAACCGCGGACTGGATCGTCAGGTTGGGGGCTGCGGCGCTTCGAACGGAATGCCTTCCGCCCTCAGAACGTCTTCAATCTTGCCTTCGATCTTCGGCAATGCGGCATTGATCTCGTTCATCAGCGCCGTATCGTTTTTGCGCACGGCGATCGATTGATCGAAGTGATGTGGGACTTTCACACCGTCAACGCGCACGTTGTTGTCGGGAATGACGGTCAGCTTGAGAGCCTCGTTTGCTTTCACGTATCGCGCGACTTCGGGGGCGAAGCCGACGGCCAATTGCGACTTGCCGTCCGCGACTTCGCCAACCATGCGCTCAGGAGGGATGCGCGTGTACGAGTTCCGCTTGTCCTTGTAGTTCGTCAGCGACGACACGTAGTTGATGTTGTCGTTATAGAGATCGAGCTTGGTGATCATGACTTCCGCGGGCGTGCCCTGCACGAAGCCGATAGGATGCGCCTTGAAGACATCGGGACTATCCCAGCTGTCGATCTTCAGCGGCGAGTCCTTGCGTTGGATGAAGACATACGCCGCGCGGTAATAGGGCTTCGATGTCAGGACGCGCTCATCACCTGTGTCGGTTCCGATGACGACGTCGCAGAGGTTCTTATCGAGCTGGTCGCGCACGGCGTAGATCGCCGGCTTCTCCGACCAGACGAACGCCGCCTTGCGGCCGATGCCCTCCGCGAGGACCTCGGCAATTTTGTTTTCGAAGCCGGATTTGTCTTCGGAGGAATAGGGCAGCTCCTTAGCTGCCGCGCAAACGCGCAGGATGGAGGGATCGGCGCCTGGCAGCGAAGCTGTCTCTTCCGATTTCAACGGGTGTGCGGCGGCGCCAAGGGCGAGTAGAGAAATGGAGACTGCGGCGGCGATCTGACAGGTGCGCGAAGCGGCTTCCTCCGATCGGGTCGTCTTGAATTCTGGAGCCATGATTCTCACAGGGCCTTTTCAAATTGCACTGGCGAAATGATTGCGACGTTTCAAACGGCGGTCCGATCGTGACGCAACTGGACCTCGAAGGCTTTGCTCGCGTGGCCGATAGCCGTCGTTGTGAAGCTCGGTAACGACTACCGCCACGCTGCCCGGCTCCATCGGGATGCCGAGAGTGAGATGGATGGTGCGGCACCTACGAAGCCGATGCCGCACCATTTGAACGTGTCGTCAGCCCTTTTCGAATTCGCCGACGTTGACGTCGTCGTAGGGGTTCTTGCCGTCAAGCGAGAACACTTCGACGCTGCCGCCCATCTGCGTGTACTTGGCGAGGTTCTTGAACGCGCCGACCGCACCGAGACCCGCGGTCGGGTCGTTGAGGTCGAACACGAGGCCAACACCCGGCCAGCCACCGACACCCGACATGATCGCGATGTACTGGATGCCATTGTGCTCGTACGTCATCGGGTAGCCGATCACGCCGGACGGAAGCTTGTGCTTCCAAAGCAGCTCGCCCGTGTCCGAGTTGCGCGCCTTGATGAAGCCGTCGAGCGTTCCGTAGAACACCAGATTGCCGGCCGTCGCGAGTGTGCCGCCCCACACGGAGAATTTCTCCATGTGCTGCCACTTATAGTCGCCCGTGATGGCATTGTAGGCCTTGATCTGGCCGAGGCCGAGGTAGTTTTGGCGATCACCCTTCGGGCCGGGATACATCCACAACGTTGCGCCGACGAAGAACTGACCTGCACGATACGGAAGCATGAAGGGCTCCCAGTCCATGCAGATGTGGTTGATGCCCATGAAGAACAGTTGCTTCGTGGGATCGTAGGAGTCGTGGCCCTGGTTGTGGTAGCCCATGGCCGACGGGCAGACTTCCGCCGCCTTGTGGTCCATGCGCGTGCCGTACTCAGGATCGCGAACCGGCAGGCCGGTCTTGAGGTCGACAGTCTTGAAGACGTTGACCGTATCATCGAGCTTATTAGCCGAGATCAGGTCGCCGTTCTCGCGGTCAAGCGTGTAGACGATGCCGTTACGATCGGGATGGGTCAGAAGCTTGCGCTGCTTGCCCTCTTTGTCCTTTTGTTCGGACAGCATCATGACGTTGACGCCGGCGAAATCCCACTCGTCGTGCGGCGTCTTCTGGTAACCGAACTTCAGGTTGCCGGTGTCCGCGTCGCGGGCCATGATCGTCATGGTCCACTTGTTGTCACCGGGGCGCATCGTTTCGTTCCACGGAGCCGGGTTGCCCGACCCGTAGTAGATCAGGTTTACGGCGGGGTCATAAGCATACCAACCCCAGTTCGTGCCGCCGCCGATCTTCCAGGCGTCGCCTTCCCAGGTCGCCAGGCCGAGGCCCTTCTGACCGTAGTGCGGATTGGCCTTGTTGAAATCGTCGCCGATCCCGATTTCGTTATCCGGACCGGTCGCGTACTTGCGCCACACCTGCTCGCCGGTCTTGACATTGTAAGCGGTGGTGTAGCCGCGAACACCAAGCTCGGCGCCCGACGATCCGACGATCGCGATGTCCTTGACGACGTAGGGAGCCTGGGTTTCGGTCTGGCCGACTTTGATGTCGGCGTTTTCGACTTTCCAGAATTCCTCGCCGGTCTTGGCGTTGAGCGCAACAAGGTGACCGTCAAGCTGCGTCTTGAGGATCAACGGGGGAACCTTGCCGTCGCCCGGCCAGTAGGCAAGACCGCGGTTCACAAGATCGCAGCACGCGACGGATCGCGCGGCGGGATCTTGCTTGGGGCTGTGCTGCCAAAGGATGTGGCCCGGATCGTTGAGGTCGAGGGCGAACGTCTTGTTGGGGAACGATGTATGGACGTACATGACGCCGTCGATAACGAGCGGCGCGCCTTCGTGGCCATGCAATTCGCCGGTCGAGAACGACCAAGCGTGTTTCAGTTGCTTGACGTTGGTAGCGTTGATTTGATCGTCTTCGCTGTAGTTATTCGAGTCGTAATTGCGACCCGGCATCACCCAGTTGTCTTTTGTTTTCGACAGCTCGATCAGCTTGTCATTCGCGTAAGCGCTGGATGCGACGCCGAGCTGCATTGCGGCAACGACCGCCATACAGGACGCCGACATCAGCATTGAGGTGCCAACGACTTTTATCATGCCCATTTAACCTCGCGTTTCCTAAACCCAGCTTTTGTTTTTGGCCGAAAGCGGTTTTCCCAGTGACGGGATTCCGCTCCGACCTTGAGGCACGAGCACGGGCTTAACGATGGGCGCCCGCTCCCGTTCTTAGATGCGTACCGTGCGTCGGATCGCTGGTCTTCCGATGGTTGCGCAATCAGCACGGGGCCGGACCGTAGCGATGTCGCCTTGAGCGGTCTTCAGATTGATCGGCAAATTCGGCCGGGAACTTTTGGCAAAGAAGACTGCAGACGTTGTCCTGGAAGTCTGCCGAAGCGTCTGCCATAGCTGGCGCCCTCACGCTCAGAACCCCGCGGAAAACAGTGATCCTGATGTTCAGATTGGCCCCGACCTTCGCTCTGTCGATTTTTCTCGCGTGCAGTTTGAATGGATGCAGCGACGAGCAACAACCACAGCGGCACGCGGAGAAGCGTTCGGGCATTGGAGAGGCCGAACGCGCCGATTGGCTGACGCGCCAAGATGACGTGAGACCGGAGCTATGGCTTATCGAGCATGAAGCGAAAACGGGTGTGAACGCGCATGCCGCCGATGCGGGCGATATTCGTAATGCGTTGAGTCATGCGGCCACGACCTTCAACGAAAGCCCGCGTATGATTGCCAATCGGGCCGTGCAACTCGAGGCGATGTTGAAAGACGAGGGCGGCAACGAGACAGCGATCACCCTGATCAACCGACTGAGCAGTGCGATTGCGCCGGGCCGCATCGAAAGCTTCGGCGCAGCGGGCGAGAAGTACTATAACATGCGCAAGGCGGGCTTTACCGGCGAGCAGGCCATCGATGCCCTTTTCAAGCGCTACGGCTCTCGTAGTTGACCATGCAAACGACGTCGCCATTTTTCAGTTTCGGCCGTCGATTGAGTGAGGCCGCGTGGTTCGGCGGCTCGATTCGATCCCAGGTCGTGATTGCGATTTCCGCAATGCTTCTTGTCGCTGCGGCGTTGATGGGGACGACGGCCGTTCTGAATGGCCGGCAATCCGTGAACGTCGAGATCGAAGCGTCGATGGACACGGCGGAGGGCTATCTGCGCGAATTGGTCCGCCGGATCGCTGCAGAGAAGCGGCTTCGAGATCTGGACAAAATCGTTGCAAGCGAAATTCAACATTTGCGCCACGCACGCGTCTATATCCAGGATCGCGGCGAGGCGATGCGGATATTGCGGGCGCCCGAAGCGGATGCCGACTCCGAAGACGCCAACGCCAGGACACCCGACTGGTTCGAGCAATTGATGATGCCGAAAGGCGGGAACGATCATACTCGCGTCATTGATATCGAAGCGAATGGCCGCTCGCTGATTTTAAAGGGTGATCCGGACGACGAAATCGCAGAGAAATGGGATCAGCTTTCGGCGCTTGCAATGGTGGCACTGATCGGCATTTTTCTGCTTGTTGCTTCGTTCTATTTCGTTCTCGGGCGGATTCTGAATCCATTAACCGATCTTGCGAAGGGGCTCGTCGCGCTTGAAGCAGGCGAGCGTTCGCAACGCTTGGCGGCGCCGCACGTCAGCGAGGTGGCTGACATCGCGGTCAAGTTCAATTCGCTTGCAGCGTCGCTTGACCAGGCGCGGGCGGAGAACGGTGAGCTTTACCGTCAGATTCAATCCGTCCAGGAAGATGAGCGCCGGGAGATCGCGCGCGAGTTGCATGACGAGGCGGGGCCATGCCTTTTTGGCATCACCGCAAATGCGGAATCGATTGGCAGTCTCACCAATTCGCTCGAGACGGAACCATCGGTTCAGATCAAGAAGCGGACGGATGAGATCCTATCCATTGCAGCGCGGTTGAAATCGATGAATCGCGCGCTTCTGAAACGGCTTCATCCCGTATCGGTTGGAAAGGTGCCGTTGTCAGCTCTCATTCAAGACTTAATCTACGATTTCGAGCGCCGGCACCCGGCTTTGCGCATCAACTTTTCGGCCCCTTCTTTCCTCAATGGCTATGGCGAACGGATCGACCTCACAGTCTTCAGGTCGACGCAGGAAGCCCTGACGAATGCGGTTCGACACGGGCGCGCGTCTCACATCGTCGTCGAGCTTCGCGAATACCGGAACGGCAAACCCGGCGCGAGCAGACAGAGCGAATGCGCTATCACCCTGCGCGTGAGCGACGACGGTGTCGGCCTTCCACCCGACAGCAAGGCGGGATTCGGCCTTTCCGCGATGCGTGAGCGCGTTCTGGCGTCGGGCGGCAGTCTTGCCGTCGAAAGTCAGGAGCCGCACGGAACGACCCTATCGATCAAGATCCCGGTCTGGTCGAGAAATCTTTTATCCGACGCCGGTGACGATCACACACGGGCATCCGCATGACCAAAATTCTCGTTATCGATGACCATCCCATCGTGCTGCAGGGATGCCGCCGTGTGCTGGAGGATGCCGGCATCGAGGATATTGTGCTGGCTTCAAATCTTATCGAAGGATTTCGGGCCTACCGCAATGACAAGCCCGACGTGATCATCATTGACCTCGCGATCAAGAAGGGCGTCCTAGGAGGGCTTTCCTTTATTCGCCGCTTGCGCATTCACGACAAGCACACGCCCCTGCTCGTGCTGACGATGCACGAAGATCCGATGATCGCGAGCCAGTCTCTGCGACTCGGAGCCAACGGGTATATTCTCAAGGATACGTCATCAGTCGATATCTTGAAGGCTCTGCAGGCGGTGCGGCAGGGTAAGCCGTTCCTCAGTCATGCCATCGCGTCGGCAATCGCGGTCATGGAGACGCGGGGACGCACGAACCCGCTCAATGGCATGACACTGCGCGAGCTGCAAACACTCGAACTCATCGCGCAGGGTAAGCAATACGCTGCAATCGCCGATGAACTTCACGTCAGCTACAAAACGATCGCCAACACCTGTTCGCAGATCAAAACCAAGCTCGGCGTCAAATCGCTCCCTGAGCTGATGCGAATAGCTATCGATCATCTGCCGGAAATGTCGGGTCAGAGGAGAATTGATCAGTCCTTCCCCCAACAGGCGCGCCCCGGGAAAATCTGGTAACCGAAATTGCCGTGACTTGGCAGCCCGTCTTGGGCCATGCGTTCGACTTCCGTTGGAAGAAACGTGGTGCATCGTCATGCGAACTGTCGTTACCGGGTTATTTCTTTTAATCAGCGGCCCCGTGCTTGCAGATTCGAGCTGCAAGGATCAGGTCGATGCGGCATTCGCGAAGCTCCGTGAAGCCAAGGCCTTTCGGCTCGAGACGACAATCTCAAATCCCGAAGGATCATTGAAGATGCGGGCGGACTACGTTCTGCCGGATCGCATGCACCAATCGGTGATACTCGGCAAAGACGCTGCCGCGATGGAAATGATTGTGATCGGCAAGCGCGCCTGGTCCAACCAGGGTGGCGGCTGGCAGGAACTTCCGGACAAGTTCGCAGATACCGTCGCCAACCAGATCAAGGAGACGGTCGCCGAGGCGCCGAAAGTCGCGACCGACTACAAGTGCGCCGGCGATACGGATTTTGAAGGTAAGAGCTACGCGCTTTATCAGGGCGTTCTCGCGATGCCATTGACGGCGGATGTGAAGGAAAAGGGACCACGTGTCTCAGCGGTGTCGGTACCAAATCGGCAGAGCGTCTACATCGACAAGACGACTGGCCTTCCCGTCCGCAATATCGTGACGCCGGTTACCGATCCGAGCAAGCGCCTGTTCGACGGGACATTCACCGTCGTCCATGACCTGGCTATCAATCCGCCTGCGGTCTCAGCCAATTGATGGCCGCGCATGAACGCGTGTCGGCGATCGGGTATCTTGCGGAGGACATTGTCCGCGGGCGTGGCCATACTCATCGATGAACGTGACGAAGTGATCTTACCATGCGCCTTTCGAATCTTGCGTTTGTCGCCGCGGTTTTTGAAATTGTCTGTGCGGCTCATCCAGCATCTGCAGGTGCGGAACAGCTCCCTGTCAGAAAGGCGGGTCACTGGCGCTTGACTACTGTGTCCGAGACAGTCGGGATGAAGACGTTCGAAGCGTGCATAACGCCCGCAGATCCTGTCATCACGGGCGTTGGGGACAAAAATTGCCGCACGGCGGCCGTTAAGCGTCTGGGCGACGAGGACTACGTGGACGTCGTCTGCACGAGAGGGCAAAGTTCGGAGACGATGAGCACCGTACTCACCGGCGATTTTTCCACCTGGTATCGTGCAATGTCGAAAATCACCTTCGACCCGCCCCAGGGCGGCATGGCGCACATGGGCGTGACGATCGACGGGAAATATATCGGGCCTGAATGTCCTTCA
>JBEVLH010000437.1:0-10632 GCA_040509255.1 Hyphomicrobium sp.
AACGAGGATACGCGCCCTAAGCGGAGAAAACTGGGCAGACGCAAATCAACTATCGGGAAAAAAGGAGCCTTATTTCTTCCGGAACTGATCCAGGCTCAGGATCTTGGCACCTTCGGTCTGCTTGTCCGCAGCCGCATCGTCGCTGTCTTTGGCGCGCGCTTCGCCGGCTCGCTTCGCAGGCTCGGGATTGGGCGGCAGCGGATCGGACGTCTCGACCGCGGCGAGCTGAGGCGGATGGCTCGGAGCATCCTTGTCGGCGCGCGGCTTGCGCGGCGCCCGCGGCTTCTTCGTTTGCGTCCGCGGCGTCTCGGCGCTCGCATCGTCGTAGGTCGCATCGGCATTGAGGAACCGCGGCGCCGGCGCGGCATCACGCTCCGTCGCCTCTTCGTCGAACTGCAGACCGTATCGCACGCTCGGATCGATGAAGACCTTGAGCGCCGCGAACGGCACGACGAGCCGCTCAGGAATGCCGTCGAACGTCAGCTTCACCTCGAACCGATCGTCCGAGACGATCAGGTCCCAGAACCGGTGCTGCAGCACGATCGTCATCTCGGTGGGATATTTTTCCTTGAGCCGCTTCGACAGGATCACGCCCTGCGCCTGCGTCAGAAACGAGATGTAGAAATGATGTTCGCCCGGCAGTCCCGTCTTGACGATCTTCTGCAGGACGGCGCGCACGACTCCGCGCATCGCTTCCTGCTGCAGTTTCGCATAATCAATGGACGGCCCCGATGCCATGCCTAAGCCTTCAATCTCGCTCAAATCCCTCTGACCTCTGAAATCAGATTTGCCGTCCCGTCAAGCCCGCGCGGACTGAAAGAGAAAAGGTGGAGGGCTTCTGTTGCCCGGTGCCCTCCGGACCGCGCCTTATCCTGCTAAGGATAAGGGCTTCGAGTTCAGGCTAATCGCACTGCATTACGCAGCGAGAGCAACCTCAGCATAGTTGTCATTGGCAACTATTCTGTATGACCCGATAACGGTGGTATCATGCCGGGCAAAAGCTAAGTCCTTTACACCTTCGTCGATCCTATTTCGCCCCCATCAGATGCCGCCGGCGCTGCTTGGATTGCGCGGGCAGCGGCATGTGGTGGAGGCGCCGGGTACCGCCCCCGGGTCCGATCGGCTTATTACGACCGCGTTTATCACCATAGCTGGCAGAGCCAGCACCTCGTTATATAGGGGGCTTCCCTTACGAACAAAAGCGTTTCGGCGGGGAAGGTGTCACGGTCGTGAAAAACCTGTTACCGGCCGGCGACGATCTGCCCTCGCGGGGGCGCTGATTCCGACGTTCTATCGGGGACAACGGCGTGAGCCAGAGATCCAGGGCCCCGCAGGAAAAGGAGAGCTTCGCCTGTCGTCGCAAGATAAGGTTCCCGTGGAAAACGGCTCGGCGGCGTGGAGAAGCTTGCTCGTCACGGCCGCCTTCGCCGTCGCGATCGTCGTCCTGGCGACAGCCGCCGGTTTCGTGGCCGCGGGCGCGTTTGATACCCTGAGCGGCATTTACGACGCGCGCGCTTTTGCCCCCGGTGAGCCGCAAGCCCTGTTTACGGCCCGGGTCGCGACGTCCCTGTTCGCGTTCCAGATCGTGACGGCGCTCTCAGTGCTCATCATTGACGCCTACCAGCGAAACTCCGCGGGACGCAGCTTCCTGAGCTTTGCGATGCCGCCCGGCGGCCTCAAGACGCTCGCGCTCGCAGCTGTGGCGTTGATCGCGCTGGCGACCGTATTTGCCACCCTGGTCTTCGCCTTCAACCCCGAAGCCCTGCGCCATGACCTGCAGCCCTTTTCCGAGATGATGAAGTCGCGGACCTGGTGGCTCATCCTGTTGGCAGCGGGCGTCGGCGCGCCGATAGCGGAGGAGCTTCTGTTCCGTGGCCTGATCTTCGGTGGTCTGCGTCGATCTCCGCTTGGCTTCGCCGGCGCGACCATCGTCACGGCGCTGAGCTGGGCACTCCTGCACGCCAACTATTCGGTCTACGGCATCAGCGCCATTACGCTGATCGGCATTTACCTCGGGTGGCTGCGCGAACGGACCGGCTCGCTGCTCACGCCGATCGTCTGTCATGGATCCTACAACTCTTTGATCATATTGCTGATGGTGCTGGCGCCCGACGGCTCGTTGGTCAACGGCTGAGGGAAGGCGAGCTAACGAAGAGCGCGGCAGGTTCTTGTCAGCGCAATCCGCGCGCGCCAGAATGCGGGGCGGAGCCGGGTTCGGCGAGAGCGATCTGCGGGGAGTGTAAATCGGATGACGGCGGATGATTTGGCGCGGCGCGTCGCGAAAGACCTCGCGCCCGAACTCGGAACGGATATCCCGGCCAAGACCGAAGACGTCATTCGCGGCGAGGGCTCGCGCGGCTGGGGCAACGTCACCCAGGCGGTCGAGATCGGCGGCTTTATCGTTCACACCGCCAGCCTCGCCTGGGACATCTACAAAGAATATCGCGACATGAGTAAAGTGCGTGAGTTCGTCGTCGCCGACGCCAAACCGCCGGCCGGCGTTAGCAAGGAAAAGGCCGACCTGATCGTCAACAGCGTTCTTGAAAATCTGCCGAAGAGCTAAGCCGATCCGAGGACGGCTCGGACCCTGAGGGGAGCGTCTCACGATGACTGCAACGTCGGACGGGCAGGAAGTTGGCCGCCGCGTCGCGCTCGTGATCGGCAATGCCGATTATCGCTTGGGTCCCTCTCTCGCCAATCCGAAGGCCGACGCCGCCGCCATCGCCGAAGCTTTACGACGCCTCGATTTCGATCCTGTCGAACAATACCTCGACCTCGATAAGCCTGGCCACGACAAGGCGCTGAGACAGTTCGCGTTGCAATCGAGGAAAGCCGATATGGCAGTCGTCTACTATGCCGGCCACGGCATGGAGCTCGATGGCGAGAACTACTTGCTTCCGGTTGATGCCGAACTCGGAGATGTATCGAGTCTCGCTTTCGAAACCACGAGGCTGTCCGACCTGATGCGCGCCGTCGACGGCGCGGGTCGCTTTCGTTTCGTCATTCTCGACGCCTGCCGCGATAACCCGTTTCGCCGCCAGATGCAGGGCATCGAAGCAACGCGCTCGATGCTGTCGCGCGGTTTGGCGGCGCCGCCGGATTACAGCGGCAATACGCTCGTCGCTTACGCCGCACGCCACGGAACGCAAGCAAAGGACGGCAAGAAGGGCGCGAACAGTCCGTTTGCGGCCGCTTTTCTGAAGCACATCGAAACTCCAAATATCGACATCCGCATCGTTATCGGCCGCATCCGCGACGATGTCCTGACGGCGACCGACAACATTCAGGAGCCCGCGATCTACGGCTCGATGGGCGGCGCCGAAATCCAGCTGAAGCACGTTGCTGCGATCCTGACCCAGCCGCCCGCTGCCGAAGAATCCTCAGCGCTTCTGAAGGCGCTCGAGGAAGAGCGCGATTGGGAAAAGGCTCAACGCTCCGACACCGTCGGCGCCTACGAGGATTTCTGCCGGCTGTGGCCGTCCGGGCGTTTCAACGAGGAAGCGCTTCGAAAAATAGACGAGATCAAGGAACGGGCCGATTTCGAATCTGCGAAAAAAAATAAAGGCATCGAGGATTTGCGCGCCTTTCTCGATCGCTGGCCCGAAGGCGAATACAAAGAAGAAGCCGAGAAAATCTTGGCCGAGCGCGGTGCCGAGCTGGCGTGGCAGACGACAACCAAAGCCATGGTGAGCAAGTCCGCGTTTGCCGACGACTTTTCTGCCGACGTCCTTCGCGATTTTCTGCTGAAGTTCCCGTCCTCGAAATACATCGCAGACGTGAAGAGACAGCTTGATGCCGTCGAGAAGGTACACGAGGCCGCGCTCGACCAAACGCATTCGCGCAGCTGTTACGAGCGATATCTCGCGAACTGGCCGAGCGGCGCACGCCGCGATCATGCTCTCCGCTTGCTGGAAGGAGGCGGCGACGATCGCCTCTGGATCGAGGTGCAGAAGCACAAGACTGTCGCCCTTCTAGAACGCTATATGGCCGAATGGCCCGAAGGCCGCCATGCCAAGGAAGCGGCGACTCTCCTTCCGAAATGGAAGGGCACCGAACGACTGAAAGAGTGGTCTCTTGCCGGTTTCGGCCTGACGATGCTGGGCACGATGGCGGTTGCCGTTATCCTGCTCGTGTTTGCCGCCGGATCGTTCGCCTATAACAACTACGGCAGCTTTGGAAAGCTCCTCGACGAGGCACGTCAGTGGCTTTCAGATTTGATAAAGCCGAGTGCGGAACAGCCCCCGCTTAGACCTTGGTCGGCCGACTTTCCTGGCCTCACCAAAAATCGCACCACGACGGAGATCGACAATCCGTTCAAGCCGACGGGCACATATTTGAACCCCGGACCTTTGACAAAGACCCCGCCCCCGCTGGCGCGGGCGACCGTCGACAATCCGTTCAGCACCTTCCAGCGGTCGAAGTTTCTCGAGCCCATGACGTTGCCGCCTGCGTCATCGAAGACGTTGGCCCCGGTCGTCCCTGAAGGCGGCTCGCAACCCGTCAACACTCATAAACTCGATCCGAAAGTGTTGGAGGAACTCAATAAGGCCGCGCCTTGGAAGCCTTCGGCGGGCTGGACGTTCGGCACAAAGCCGAACTCGACCGGCCTTTACAACTTTAACGGCTCGGCGGTAAATCAACTGGCCCCGCCGGCCGCAACGACGCCGGCACCGAGCGGCAATCAATAATCACGGCGCTGTAACAACGTCCGCGAGCGGTTGCCGCCGAACGAATCGCGCTAAATCTCAGGCATGCAGCAATACCTCGACCTACTCCGCCACGTGCGCGACCGCGGAACGAAAAAGACCGATCGCACCGGCACCGGCACGCTGTCGGTCTTCGGCCATCAGATGCGCTTCGACCTGGCCGACGGCTTTCCGCTCGTCACGACGAAGAAGCTGCACGTGAAGTCGATCGTCGTCGAACTGCTCTGGTTTCTGTCCGGTGCGACCAACACTCACTACTTGAAAGAGCACGGGGTCAGCATTTGGGACGACTGGGCCGACGCCGAAGGCAATCTCGGTCCCGTCTACGGTAAGCAATGGCGCAGTTGGGAAGCCGCCGACGGCACGACCATCGACCAGATCTCGAACGCCGTCGCCGATCTCAAACGCAACCCGGATTCTCGCCGCATCATCGTGACGGCGTGGAATCCCGCCGACCTCTCGAAGATGGCGTTGGCGCCGTGCCATTGCCTGTTTCAATTCTATGTCGCCGACGGCCGCCTCTCGTGTCAGCTCTATCAGCGCTCCGCCGATATCTTCCTCGGCGTGCCCTTCAACATCGCGAGCTACGCGCTGCTGACGATGATGATGGCGCAGGTAACCGGACTGCAGCCCGGTGAGTTCGTCCACACCTTCGGCGATGCCCACCTCTATCTTAATCACCTCGAGCAGGCCGATCTGCAGCTCTCGCGCACGCCGCGTGCGCTGCCGACCATGAAGATCAACCCGGCCGTCACGTCGATCTTCGATTTCAAATACGAAGATTTTGAATTGAGCGGCTACGACCCCTGGCCTCACATCAAGGCGCCCGTCGCTGTATGAGCGTCTGATACGATGATCATCCTCTTGCGTCGCCCTGGATGGCCGCCTCAAGGGCGGCATGAGAGGAGGTCGCCCCACCATCACCGTCGCGCCGACATGTCATCCCGGGCGTGCACGCCCATTTGCTTCTTCGCCGCGGCGTTGCTATGCGGTCGCCGATGAATGATCTTCTGGTATCCCTCGTCGTGGCGGTTTCGGAGAACGGCGTCATTGGCCGCGCCGGCGCCTTGCCGTGGCGCCTCTCGTCCGATCTCAAGACCTTTCGCAGGCTGACGATGGACAAGCCCATCATCATGGGCCGTAAGACGTTTCAATCGATCGGCAAGCCGCTCGACCGCCGCGACAACATCGTCGTCACGCGCGACCCTTCGTTCGAAGTCGCGGGCGTCTCGACCTGCGAAACCATCGGCGATGCGCTGACGCTCGCGCGCGTTCTCGCCAAGACCCGCGGCGCCGATGAAATCATGGTTATCGGCGGCGTCGACATCTTCGACGCAACGCTTCCCGTTGCAGATAGAATTTATCTGACCCGCGTTCACGCCGACGTCGAGGGCGATCGCCATTTCGCCCCGCTTGATACCACCGAATGGCTGGAAACGAGCCGCGAGCCCCTCACGCACGGTCCGCGCGACGACCATCCGTCGACGCTTTTTATCTACGATCGCCGAAAGCGCGATGTATGAAGACCCGTCGCCCTTGAAGGCGCGTCGCCGCCCCCCAAATTGCGATTAGCCAAACGAACCGGAATTTGCGATCAATCGCGCCCTGCCCTATAAGCTGCGCCAAAATCGGTTTTATCCACGTTGCTCAGGGCTTTGCAGTGCAAGACTTACATCCGGCGTCACCTCGATGCCGACATCTGGACGCAAGGCCGGGGGGCAAAATCCTGAACTTCAGCTCGAATTTGAAAGAGGCCCTGATTTATGCCCTGGAGTAATCAAGGCGGTAGCGGCGGCGGTGGGGGAAACGGCGGCCGCAAAGGCGGCGGCGGTCCTTGGGGCCAGGGACCTTGGGGTCCGTCCGGCGGCGGCGGAGGGGGCGGCGGCGGCAAAGAGCCCCCCGATCTCGATGAAATTCTGCGTCGCGGCCAGGACCGCATGCGTCAGGTGATGCGCGGTGGCGGCGGCAATGGCATCGGCGGCGGCGGCATTGGTGGCGGTGTGCCGAAACCGTTTCTATTCTTCATTGCGATGCTGCTTCTGGCAGGCGTCGCGTTCTACGGCTTCTTCTACCGCGTCAATCCGGACGAGCAGGGTATCGTCCTGCGCTTCGGCAAATACGAGCGCTGGGAAGGCCCGGGCCTGCATTTCCGCTGGCCCTATCCGATCGAGGAAGTCCGGCTCCCGAAAGTTACCCAGCAGCGCACCATCGAGATCGGTGCCGGCCGCAGCGCCGTCGGCTCGCGCGATAGCGGCCTGATGCTGACCGGCGACGGCAGCGTTGTCGACGTTCGCTTCGTCGTGTTCTGGCGCATCAGCCCGGATAAGGACGCGACCAATGGCGATACCGGCGTCGAGCAGTTCCTGTTCAACATCGCGCAGCCCGAAACGACCGTTCGCGAAGTTGCCGAAAGCGCGATGCGCGAAGTCGCCGGCCAATCCGCCCTCCAGCCGCTGCTGACCGGCGGCCGCCAGAAGGCGCAGGAAGACGTCCGTGCGCTGATGCAGAAGACGCTCAACTATTATCGCGCCGGCATCAAGATCGACCAGGTCCAGCTCAAGGAAGTCGACCCGCCGGAAGAAGTCATCCGCGCGTTCCGTGAGGTCGCCGCTGCCGGCCAGGAAAAGGAAACGCTGATCAAGCAGGCCCAGACTTATGCCGATCAGGTCGTGCCGCGCGCCCACGGTGATGCCGACCGCATCGTCGCCGCTGCCGAAGGCTATCGCGATCAGACTGTCGCCGAAGCGAACGGTCAGGCCGCGCGCTTTTTGAAGGTCTACGATGAATACAAGAAAGCGCCCGACGTGACGCGCGAACGGCTCTATCTCGAAATGCAGGAGCGCGTGCTATCGGGCGCCGACAAGATCATCATCGATCAGAACAGCAACGGCCAGGGCGTCGTCCCATTCCTGCCGCTCGAGCAGCTGCAGAAGCGACCGACCGATCAGCCGGCCACCACTCCCGAGACGGATGGAGCGACGAGATAACATGCGCGCGTTTTTCGCCTTCATTCTGGCCGTTCTCGGCCTCGCCGCGGTGGTGCTCTATTCCTCCGCTTTCATCGTCCACCAGAACGAGCAGGCGCTCGTCCTCCGCTTCGGTAAGGCCCAGCCTGCGATCACCACGCCCGGCCTGAAATGGAAGATGCCGTTCGTCGACACCGTCGAAAAGTTCGACAAGCGCATCCTCGATCTCGACACCACCGAGCAGGAAGTGACGGCGTCCGATCAGCAGCGCCTGATCGTCGACGCCTATGCCCGCTACCGCATCATCGATCTCTTGAAGTTCTACCAGAACGTTCGCTACGAGGATCGCGTGCGCGAGGTCGTCGGCCCGCTGATCGAATCCGAGATCCGGCGTGTGCTGGGTTCCGCGACCTTGCAGGAGGTCGTGAAGGATAAGCGCGAAAGTCTGATGAAGCAGATCGCGGCGCAGGTGAACTCCGAAGGCCGCGACTACGGCCTCGAAGTCGTCGACGTCCGCATCAAGCGCGCCGACCTTCCGCAGGAAAACCTCGTCAAGGTCTACGACCGCATGCGCGCCGACCGTGTTCGCGAGGCGACCGAGCTTCGCGCCCAGGGCGAAGCCGAAAGCAATCGCGTCCGCGCCAACGCCGACAAGAGCGTCACGATCATCAAGGCGACCGCGACGCAGTCCTCCGACGAAATCCGCGGTGAAGGCGAGGCCAAGCGCAGCGCCATCTTCGCCGAAGCCTTCGGCCAGGACCCAGACTTCTTCCGCTTCTATCGCTCGATGCAGGCTTATACCGCGGCGCTGAAGCCGGAAGACACCCGGATGCTGCTCTCGCCCAAGAGCGAATTCTTCCGTTATTTTGAAGACCCGAACGGCAGGGCTCCGGCCTCAACCCCGGCCACGGTGGCTCCGGCGCCGCAATGAGCGACCTGCTCGCCGGCCTCGGCGTCGCCCTCGTGCTCGAAGGGCTGTTATGGGCCGCCGCCCCCCAGGCGGCCCGGCGGGTCGTTGAAGAGATTGCGACTTTAAGCACCGGCCGCATTCAGCTCGGCGCCGTCGCCGCTGTGGCCGTTGGCGTATTTGTCGTCTGGCTCGCCCGGGGATAAGTCCGAAACGGCAACTTATCCCCGCATCTCGGCGGCATGCTACCTTGCCATGTTCGCGCTCGGATGTTGGGCGAGTTAGCATGCGCACCTGGCTACGAGCAGGCCGGTCAGACTTGGAGTGTCTTTTGCGATGTTGAGAAAAGGTTCGGCGCTTCTTGTCGGCTTGGGGCTTAGTCTGATGTTCGGTGCCGTCGCCCGCGCCGAAAGCTTCCAGTTCGGACCGCAATCCGTCGCCCCGCTCGCCAAGCGGCTGTCCGACGCCGTCGTCAACATTTCGACGTCGCAGACCGTGAAAGGCCCGGCCGGTGTGCCACTGCCGAAGGTTCCCAAGGGCGCCCCGTTCGAAGACTTCTTCGATGACTTCTTCAACAAGCGCGGCGGCGTCCCGCACGGCGACCGCAAGATTTCGTCGCTTGGCTCGGGCTTCGTCATCGACGGCAAGGAAGGCCTGATCGTCACCAACAACCATGTCATCGAAGGTGCCGAGGAGATCGACGTAAATTTCCACGACGGCACCAAGCTCGTCGTCGATAAGATCATCGGCCGCGACACCAAGGCCGATCTCGCGCTTCTGAAGGTCACGCCCAGGAAACCGCTGACGGACGTGAAATTCGGATCGTCCGATTCGATCGAGGTCGGCGACTGGGTGATGGCCATCGGCAACCCATTCGGTCTCGGCGGCTCCGTCTCGGTCGGCATCATCTCGGCCAAAAGCCGCGATATCAACTCCGGTCCCTACGACGACTATCTGCAGACCGACGCCGCGATCAACAAAGGCAATTCGGGTGGCCCGCTGTTCAACATGAACGGTGACGTGATCGGCGTGAATACCGCCATCATTTCCCCGACTGGCGGCTCGATCGGCATCGGCTTCGCAGTGCCGTCGGATACGGTTTCCAACGTCATCGATCAGCTGAAGCAATACGGCGAGGTTCGCCGCGGCTGGCTTGGCGTCAAGATCCAGTCGGTCACCGACGACATTGCGGAAACCCTTGGCCTTCAGGAAAACGTCGGCGCGCTCGTCGCCGCCGTGACCCCCGACAGTCCGGCATCGAAAGGCGGCCTGCAGGCCGGCGATGTCATCCTGACGTTCGACGGCAAGGACGTGACGACCATGCGCGGCCTGCCGAAAATCGTGGCGCAGGCGACGATCGGCAAATCGGTCGACGTCGAGCTTTTGCGCAAAGGCAAGAAGCAGAACACCCAGGTTACCGTCGGCCGCCTGGAAGACGACGGCGACAACGCCAGCGACCTCAAGGGTCAGGACGAGTCCGAGGACGAAGATCCGAAAGGCTCGGCCATCATCGGCCTGCTGCTGTCGCCGCTGACCGCCGATCTTCGCAAGAAGTATGGCCTCGATGACAAGATCAAGGGCGTAGTGGTCGAATCCGTCGATCCGCAAAGCGCCGCCGCGACCAAGGGACTGAAGCCGGGCGATGTTATCGTGGAAGCGGCGCAGGACACCGTCTCCGATCCCGACGATGTTGCGAAAAGCGTCGAGAAGGTGAAAAAGTCCGGCCGCAAAGCCGTGCTGTTACGTGTCGAGGATTCCAAGGGCGATCTTCGCTTCGTCGCCGTACCGGTGTCGTAGCGGCGCGCTATCGCCAGCCAACCAGATCATACCAGGAGATTGTCGTGTCCGAAGGACAGGGCCTACTCAATACCATCTTCGACCAGCTCTCGCCCGTGCATCCCGATGGACACAAGTTCATAGCGATCGGCGCGGCTGTCACGCTGCTGTTCTTCTTTCTCTACCCGCCGCTGGGTTGGCTGAGCGCCGGCATCACGGCGTGGATCATCTACTTTTTCCGGGATCCTCCGCGCGTCACGCCACTGCGCCCCGGCCT
>JBEVLH010000438.1:0-11788 GCA_040509255.1 Hyphomicrobium sp.
GCGTCGTCTTCCGGCCGGCCTTCAGTTCGGACAGCGCGGTCGCGTAGACCGGCTGCTGAGCGAGGACGAAACGCTGAAGATTGTAAGCTGCGGTCGTGCCCTGCTGCATGGCGTACCTCGGATCGAGTTCACGTGGCGCCAGTGCGGCATAGCTTGAAGACGTAGTCCTGCAGCGTGACGCTTCCGCGTTCGGGGTTCGAAGGAAGATCGAATCCGCCGTCGACGCTGATTGCCGTCATGCGCGCGTAGGCATCGGCGGCGGCGGCCGAGAAACCCTGCCGCGCATACGACTCCTTCCACTTTTCGCGGGGAATGATGCTCAAGACGACCGGCCTTCCGAGCGCTTGGGAGAAGGCATGCGCGACCTCGCCGGAGGAATAACGCGCCGGTCCCTCGACGTAGTGGATATCTCCCTGAGCAGGCGGGGCCTGCAGCAATCGCACCGCTGCCCGGCCGAGATCCGACGGAGCAACCATCGGGATACGCAGATCCGCCGGAAACATGGTCGGCAGATTGCCGCCCCTCGCGGCGTCGAGGAGCGGATCCCAATTGGTCATGTAGTAGGCAGCGCGCAGGATCGTAGCCTGAGTGGGCTGCGCCTTCAGGGCCTGCTCGAAGTCGAAAAGCACGCTGAGGTCGCCGATCCTTTCGCCAGGCTGTGCTCCGTAGGCCGACTCGAGAACGACCTTCTCCAGCCCCGAGCCGTCGAGCGCGGAGAGGATGTCGCGCATCGAGCGGTGTTCCACCACGTCCGTGTCGGTCGATGCCGGTGCGGGTGGGTTGAGCAAGAACGCGCGGCGCCCCTTTCGAAAAACGCGTCTCAGCCGATCGACATCGCCGACGTCCGCGATTTCCACCTGAGCGCCTCGAGCGCGCAAGTGTTCGGCCTTGGCCTTGTCACGGACGACCGCGGTGACGGGGCAGCCGGCATCCAACAGCGTTGCTACGACGGCCGACCCGACATGACCCGTTGACCCTAGAACAACGAACATCGATATCTCCGTTAAGCAACGACAACTGATCAGGCGGGCTTTTGCTCCGGGGAGCGACCAGCAAATCGCCGGCAGGTGTAGCAGTTGAGCCGGAGTAGGGCCGACGAATCGCGAAGCCCCGATGGACGGTGGGCGTGGAACAGATGCAGGCGCTAGGGATTCGATCCATCTGGAGACGATAATGACGACGACGATGCAACGGACGAAGGCCCGCACGCTGCGGGGATGGGCGATCTCGGTCCTCGACGAGGCCGGCGCGATCCGCGAATGCGAGGAGCATTGCTGGATCCGGGACCGCGCCGATCCGCATGCGCGTAAGCGGGCCTTCGATTTCGCACGCAGCGATCCGCCGAGCGGAGCGACCGCCGCCGAAGCGGTCGCTGCCCTAGACGACCTACTGAGCGAAATGGGCGACGTCTGCCCGGAGTGTCTCCCGGAGTGAGCCGGCCCCGACGGGCCGGGCCCGCCGTCTCAACGCGCGAGACGCGTCTCGACCTTCTTTCGGACGTTGCCGACCTTCTTCACCGCCTTCTTGACAGCTGGAGCCGAGCGCCCGGTCTTCTTGGTCTCATAAATTACTTCGTGCTTCTGACCGCCGGCGACCTTGGCCCGGTCCTGGGCTCGTCCGCGTGCCGTCTTCTTCGTCGATTTCTTCGACGTCATCGCTTACTAGTGTGATGGTTTCGGTTCCGGACCATCGTCACAAGGATCTCCGGTTCCGGAACGAATCCACGCTGTGGCAATTTGAGTCGGCTGTTTATTGCGTGGAGTATCCTAGGTGCCGTTCCAGCGTAAGAGGCCCGAACCCGTTGGGATCAAGGCGCCGCAACCCGGCTTCGTCGAGCCGGCCCTTGCGACCTCGATCGGGAAGGTGCCGTCCGGAGACCGCTGGATCCACGAAATTAAGTTCGACGGCTATCGGGTCCAAGTCCACCTGGCCAACGAGGCGGCAAAGATTTTCACGCGGCGCGGCCACGACTGGACGCATCGTTTCAAGAAGGTCGCGCACGATGCCTGGCATATTAAGGCGGCATCCGCGGTGATCGACGGGGAGATCGTAGTACCGGCCGCTGACGGGACCACCGACTTCTCGGTGCTGCAGAAGGAGCTCAAGGGGCAATCGACGAAGATCGCGCTGGTCGCCTTCGACCTGCTGTATCTGAACGGTCGCGATCTCCGGAAACTTCCCCTCCATCGGCGTAAAGCCGAGCTCAAGAAGATCATCTCAGGAACTGACATCCAGTTCAGCGATTCCTTTGAAGTCGACGGTGCGGATATGTTCGCGCACGCCTGCAAGGTGGGCCTGGAAGGGGTCGTTTCGAAGGTCCGCGATAGCGTCTATTCGAAGGGGCCGTCCAACGACTGGGTCAAGAAGACCTGTGCACAGCGAGAGACCCTGATCATCGCCGGCTTCGCGCTCGAGGGCAGTAGGTGGGACGGGCTTTACTTAGGCCGGCACAAGGGCGACGAGTTGGTCTACGCGGGCAAGGTCGATCACGGCTTCGACAGGGTCTCGGCGGCCGACCTGAAGAGGCGCCTGACGCCGTTGGTCCGCAAGACGCAGGCGTTCTCCAAGCGGGTCGCGCACACGGCCATCTGGGTGGAGCCGGAGTTGAAGGCAGAAATCGAGTATCGAGCGAAGTCTGCGGAGGGGAAGGTCAGGCACCCGTTTTTCAAAGGGCTGCGGGAAGACCTGTAAGGGCCGGATGGACCCGCTCGCCGACGAAACGTTTTCGCCGTTTCTGCGTTTCTTGCCATTGGTTTGTGGCTCGGCGAGAACGTCGGAAACGGAGGCTTTCGGGGTGGATACGGAGTCGATTTCGGATAGCCGTTCGCCCCATGGTTCCGACACTTCAACAGTGCTGGCGGCCCTGGGCGATATCATCCGGAAGATATCCAACGCTGACGATCTAGCTTATGCGGCCGCAGAGCTGCTCGGGAAGACGTTCAGTGTCAGCCGTGCCGGGTACGGCACGATCGATACGAACAAGGAAACGATCACCATCGTCCGAGACTGGAACGCGCCCGGCGTCCGAAGCTTAGCGGGCGTGCTGCAGTTCCGCGACTACGGATCCTACATCGACGATCTGAAACGGGGCGAAACCGTCATCTTCGAAGACGCGAGAACAGACTTTCGGACGCGCGACCACGCGGCGGCCCTGGAGTCAATCTCCGCCCGAGCGATCGTCAACATGCCAATCTCGGAGCCGAACGGCCTCGTCGCGCTCCTGTATCTCAACCACGCCGAGCCTCGACAGTGGTCGCGCCGGGACCTCGCCCTTATCCAGGAGGTCGCCGAACGGACACGGACGGCGGTCGAGCGGCGTCGTGCTGAGACGACTGTCAAGCGGAACGAGGCGAGACTCGTCTTCCTAGACGCTCTCGCCAGAGAGACCGGCAAAAGCCGGGACGCCGATTCGATCCTCGAAGTCACGACGCGCATGCTCGGTGAACATCTCGGCGTGTCGAGCTGCGCCTACGCCGACATGGATCCGGATCAGGACGGATTCACGATCCGCGGCGACTGGGCGGCGCCGGGTGCGCTGCACATTCTGGGGCATTACCGTCTCGCCGACTTCGGCAAGCGCGCGGTCGAGGATCTCGGGGCCGGGCGGCCGCTGATCATCCACGACAATCTCGAGGAGCTCGCGCCGGAGGAGGCCGCGACGTTCCAGAACATCGGCATCGGCGCCACCATCTGCATGCCCCTCGTCAAAGAGGGACGCCTGACCGCGCTTATGGCGATTCACCACCGGGAAGCTCATCGGTGGACCGACATCGAACTCGCGTTGCTGGCGGAGGTGACCGAACGCTCATGGGCCCATATCGAGCGCGTGCGTTCCGAAGACGAAGCGCAGCAGGCTGCGGACCGCCTCGAACTCGCCACCAAAGCCGCTGGGATCGGCACCTGGGACTACGATCCGGTGAACGACGTCCTACGCTGGGATCGCCGCTGCAAGGCGCTCTTCGGGCTGCTGGAAGATGCGACGGTCACTTACCACACATTCCTGCAAGGCCTGCATCCCGACGATAGGCAGCGAGCGGACGAAGCGGTGCAGCGGGCGCTTACTGCTGGCAACGAAAAGGTCTTCGACATCGAGTATCGCACCATCGGGAGCGAGGACGGTGTCGTGCGATGGATCGCGGCTTCGGGCGAAGCGATCTTCGAAGGAGATCGAGCGATCCGCTTTATCGGCACGGTCTTCGACATCACGGCCCGCAAGAAGTCCGAACAGCACCTCCGGATTCTCAACGACACCGGTGCCTCTCTCGCGAAGGAGCTCGACCTCGACAAGGTCGTCCAGATCGTGACGGATGCCGGCGTCGAGTTGAGCGGCGCGCAGTTTGGCGCGTTCTTCTATAACGTACTGTCCGAAGACGGCGGAAGCTACATGCTGTACGCGCTGTCGGGCGTGCCGCGATCGGCGTTCGAGAATTTTCCGATGCCGCGCGCGACGGCGGTATTCGAGCCGACTTTCCTCGGGACGGCCGTCGTCCGCTCCGACGACATTTTGCTGGATCCGCGATACGGCAAGAACGCGCCGCGGCGCGGCATGCCGGAAGGGCATCTTCCGGTACGCTCCTATCTGGCGGTGCCCGTCGTGTCGCGATCCGGCCATGTTCTCGGCGGACTTTTCTTCGGGCACAGCGAGCCCGGGCGCTTCGGGAAGGAGCACGAAACGGCGCTTCTTGGCATCGCCGGTCATGGGGCGACGGCGATTGACAACTCGCGGCTTTTCCAAGCCGCCGAACTCGAACTGAAGCAACGGCGCAGCGCGGAAACCGCGCTGCAGACCCTGAACGCCGACCTGGAAAACCGCGTCGCGACGGAGATCGCCGAGCGTCTCAAGACCGAGGAGCAGCTTCGTCAGGCCCAGAAGATGGAGGCCGTGGGCCAACTGACCGGTGGTATCGCGCACGACTTCAACAACATGCTCGCCGTGATCATCGGCGGCCTCAACCTGGCGCGCCGCAAGATGAGCGCCGGAGACTACAACATCGACCGGTTTGTGGATGGCGCAGTCGATGCGGCGTCACGGGCGGCGACGCTCACGCAGCGTCTGCTCGCCTTCTCGCGACAGCAGCCGCTCGCGCCCGAGACGCTTGATGTCAACAAGATGATCGGCGGCATGAACGAGATGCTGGATCGCGCGCTTGGCGAAACCATTGCTGTGGAAACGGTGCTTACCGCCGGCCTGTGGCGCGTGCGTGTCGATCTAGGTCAACTCGAAAGCGCAGTCTTGAATCTGGCCGTGAACGCTCGCGACGCGATGCCGCGCGGCGGCAAGCTGACGATCGAGTCGTCGAATGCGTTCATCGACGCGAAATACGCGCACGACTACGGCCTCGCTTCCGGGCAGTACGTCCTCCTCGCGGTCACGGACAACGGGGTCGGCATGCCCGAGGATGTGGTTTGCAAGGCGTTCGATCCGTTCTTCACCGCGAAGGAAGTCGGTAAAGGCACCGGCCTCGGGCTCAGTCAGGTTTATGGCTTCGTCCGGCAATCCGGCGGCCATGTGAAGATATACTCCGAGCCACAGGTGGGTACCTCGGTAAAGATCTATCTTCCCCGCCAAGTTGGCAACGATGGAGGCGCATTGCATGAGAGAGCAGAAGCGCCGCCGATCAGCGGCGCGCCGGCCGAAGTGATCCTGGTCGTGGAGGACGACGAGCGCGTCCGCGCGATCTCATGCGCCACCTTGCGCGAATTCGGCTACACCGTCGTCGAAGCAGGCGGCGGGCGCGAAGCGATCCGCATCGTCGAAGGCGGTGTCTCGCCGGATCTTCTATTCACGGATGTTGTCATGCCGGAGATGACCGGACGCGAACTCGCTTCAGCGCTTCTGAAACTCCGGCCAGCGATGAAGGTACTCTACACGACCGGCTACACGCGCAATGCCATCGTTCACAACGGGGTGCTCGATCCGGGTACCAGCCTGATCCCCAAGCCGTTCAACATCGAGGATCTGTCCGCCGCGGTCCGCAAGCTGCTTGACGGGCTCTGATTTGCACAACCCGTCAGCCGGGCCACGCGTGGGGCGTAAAAGGCAGAATCCGACGGAGAAGACCTCCGCGGGCCAGATGATCACCGATCATACCAAGACGAGCTCCGAACTCAAAGGCATGGTCTCCGGCGACATGAAGGCCGCGCTCCTCACGGCCCTCGACGAGTCTTCGCAGAAGAAGCTCGATAGGTTGAAGAATACGAAGCCCGAGGACTTCGCGTCGGAGTACGATCCGATGCAGGTAAGCGCCCACAAGGATGCGACGTCGCTTTTCGAGCGTTACGCCAAGGGTGGCGAAGATCCGGAGTTAGAGGATTGGGCGGGCAAGACGCTTCCGGCGCTGCAGCATCATCTCGAAATGGCGCAGGACATTAACAAGAACCGCAAATAAGAAAAGATGAATGGCCGCCATAGGGCGTCTTTTGTTCACTGGTTGCTCGAATGAACCTTACGGGCTTGCGTCTCGCCTGGTGAATTCAGACTTTCAAATGCGGCGCAAGATACTTCGCCGTCCGGCTCGACGATATCTTGGCCACGGCTTTAGGCGGCCCCGAAGCTACGATTCGGCCACCCTCGTCACCTGCGCCGGGTCCGATATCGATGATCCAATCGCTGGCGGCGGCAACGGTCATGTCGTGTTCGACCACGACGACCGTGTTGCCAGCGTCGACGAGACCCTGCAATTGCTTCATCAGTCTCGCGACATCCGACGGATGGAGGCCCGTCGTCGGCTCGTCAAGCACGTAGAGGGTTTGGCCCCGCTGCGCCCGCTGCAATTCCGTGGCGAGCTTGACCCGTTGCGCTTCGCCGCCGGACAGTTCCGTTGCCGATTGGCCGAGTCGAATGTAACCGAGGCCGACCTCCCGCAGCACCCTGAAAGACCGCCTCAGCGGAACGTCATCGGCAAAGAATTCAAACGCCTCGTCGACGGTCATCGCCAGCACATCTGCAATGGACTTACCTCGAATCTTGATCTCAAGAGTCTTGGCGTTGTACCTCGCGCCTTTGCAGGTCGGGCACGGCGCGTACACGCTCGGCAGAAACAACAGCTCGACGCTCACGAACCCTTCCCCCTGACATGTCTCGCAACGTCCTTTCGCGACGTTGAAGGAAAACCTGCCGGCATCGTATCGTCGGGAGCGCGCCTGTTTGGTCGCGGCATAGAGCTTCCGGACATGATCCAGGAGTCCGGTGTATGTAGCCAGATTGGACCGGGGCGTGCGACCGATCGGCTTCTGGTCCACGATGACCAAGCGCTTGATCGCGTCCAACCCCGTCGCGATCTCGCCACCCAAGGTCTCGACCGGTGCTTCGAGCGAGTCGTCCTCGTGGATCTCCTCTCGACGCTGGCCCAGCGCGTCGCCGACCGCATCGACGAGGAATTGGCTGATGAGGCTCGACTTGCCGGACCCCGAGACGCCTGTGACGCTCGTGAACACGCCGATCGGTATCTCCGCATCCAGGTGGTCGAGATTGTTGCGCGTGACGCCGCGTAGCCTGAGCCATCCCTGGGCAATCCGTGGGGTGGTGCGGGCTAGGTCTACCTCGCCGAACAGATACGGTCGCGTCCGAGATTGTTCGACGTTTTTCAGTCCGGCCAACGGGCCGCTATAGATGATCCGTCCACCATGAGCCCCGGCGTCGGGGCCGACGTCGACGATCCAATCCGCATGACGCACGACATCGAGTTCGTGCTCGACCACGAACAGCGAGTTTCCCGAGGCCTTCAGGCGGTCGAGAGCGCGCAGCAGCGCTTCCGTATCCGCCGGGTGAAGCCCGGCCGACGGCTCGTCCAGAACGTAGACGACGCCGAAGAGGTTCGACCGCACCTGGGTCGCAAGTCGGAGGCGCTGAAGCTCGCCAGGCGACAGCGTCGGCGTGCTTCGCTCGGGCGTTAGATAGCCGAGACCGAGGTCGAGCAGCACATCAAGGCGGGCCGACATGTCCTCCGTGATGCGCTGCACGACAAGCGCCTTTTCGGGATGATCGGCGAAGGACGTCTTCTGGCTGTCAAGATGCCGCCCGATGACGGTGCGAAGCTGCTTCAGAGGCAGGCGCGAGAGGTCGGCGATATCCATACCGGCGAAGGTGACCGAGAGCGCTTCGGGCT
Source organism: Hyphomicrobium sp. (assembly GCA_040509255.1). GTDB lineage: Bacteria > Pseudomonadota > Alphaproteobacteria > Rhizobiales > Hyphomicrobiaceae > Hyphomicrobium_B. The sequence goes on from JBEVLH010000438.1 coordinate 8,109, forward strand.
TGAGGCGCTTTCCCTTGCAGTCCGGGCAGTCCGAACTCGACAGAAACCGCGCGACCCGGCGTTTCATCATGGCGCTGTGGGTCGTGGCAAAAGTCTGCAGCACGTATTTGCGGACGCCCGTGAACGTGCCCTGGTAGCTCGGCTCCTCCTTACGCTTCAGCGCCCGCCTGGTCTCGGCCGGAGTGTAGCCGGCGTAAACCGGAACGGTCGGCTGCTCGTCGGTGTAAAGGATCCAGTCCCGGTCCTTTTTGGGGAGTTCGCGCCATGGCTTGTCGACGTCGTAGCCGAGCGTCACCAAGATGTCCCTAAGGTTCTGCCCCTGCCAGGCGCTGGGCCACGCCGACACGGCTCTCTGCCGGATTGTCAGCGTGTCGTCAGGGACCAGCGACCGCTCGTCCACGGCATGCACGCGGCCTATGCCGTGGCAGTTCGGACAGGCGCCTTCCGGCGTGTTGGGCGAGAAGGACTCCGCGTACAGTAAAGGCTGGCTCTTCGGGTAGTCGCCGGCACGCGAGTAGAGCATTCGCAACAGGTTCGACAGCGTCGTGACGCTTCCGACCGAGGACCGCGTGGTCGGCGAGCCGCGCTGCTGCTGCAGCGCCACCGCAGGCGGAAGTCCCTCAATCGAATCAACTTCAGGGACCGACAGCTGGTGGAACAGCCGCCTGGCATATGGCGACACAGATTCGAGGTATCGGCGTTGAGCTTCCGCATAGAGTGTCCCGAAAGCCAGCGACGACTTTCCGGAACCGGAGACGCCAGTGAACACCACAAGCGCGTTTCGCGGAATGTCGACCGATACGTTCTTCAGATTGTGCTCTCGAGCGCCGTGAACGCGCACAAGGCCGCCGTCGGCCTCGACGGCAGGTCTATGGGAGCCGTGCAACTCTGCGTCCATCGTGCATCCTGGCCAGCGATCGTTGCGAGATGACTTCAAGATAAGCCCGAAAAGGGGTCGGCGTTCGGACTCACCACCCGAAAACCATTTGGTCGTTCAGTTCAGACGGGTTCCGGCCAGGGAACATAAGCGTTCGCTTTCAGTTCTATACGAGAAATTCGAAAGGTGATGGAATGCGCATACCCAGCGAACCCAATGGCAAAGAGGTCTCCGCACCCTCGATTCTTGAAGCCGAGGCAGCAGCCTGGTGCATCAAACGCGCTAGGCGCCCTTCGGCCGGACCGGGCAGGATTCCGGTCGTCCACATTCGTCGGCGCACTGTGCGGCATGGATCCAATGGCCTTCCGCTTGTCGCCGTGTCACGATAGTCAGCCTTAGCCATAGCGCCCCACTCATGGCTCATTCGGTCAGACCAGGCGCAAGTCGAACCAAGTCCGTTGAGGCTCAGCCAGAAGCTGATCGGGCCAGGAAAAAACCGCTTCCGCTCGGACCTGGTGCGCGGACGAACGGACGGGTTGTCTTCGCGCTTGTGCTGGTGGCTCTCGGTTTATGGACGGCTTCGAGCTTTCTGCCTCCACTGATCTGGGCAACGATTCTCGCCGTGGCTTTGTGGCCGCTTTATCTGAAATTCGCGACGCGCTTCAAGGCCGGCCCATCTCCGGCAGCCGCGCTGGCGTTCACCGTGCTTGTTGCGCTGATTTTAGTTACGCCTATCTCGCTCGCGGTTTATACGATCGCTCAGCAGAGCGACGTGCTTCTGGACTGGTTGAAACGGGCGCGCGAAGGCGGGGTGGACGTACCCGACTGGGTCGCCCGCTTGCCGATCGCCGCCGAGAGCACGCAGCAGTGGTGGCGCGCCAACTTATCTGACCCTAAGGCTGCAGCAGCTTGGTTAAAGACACTCAACGCGGACAATGTGTCGGATCTCTTCACGACGCTTGGCGGTCAGCTGATCCATCGGCTTTTCCTACTGTTTTTCTCGTTACTTGCCCTGTTCGCGCTTCTGCGAAATGGGCGCGTAGTCGCGAGCCGCGTGCTCGAGACCTGCGATCGTCTTTTCGGAGAAGCCGGTGAAGGCCTTGTCGAGAAAATGGTGGATGCGACGCGCGCGACGGTCAACGGAACAGTGCTCGTCGCCATCGGCGAGGGCATTGCGATCGGTCTCATGTACGTCGTGGCCGGCGTGCCGAACGCTCTGACTTTCTTGATCCTCACGACCGCATTCGCAATGATCCCGTTCGGCGCGTGGTTGGCTTTTACGGTGGCAGCGATCGTTACGATTTCGACGGGCGGGTCCGGGCTCGCCGCGGCTTCCGTCTTCATTTGGGGTTCGATCGTGATGCTCGCAGGCGACCATTTCATATGGCCGACGCTGGTCAGCGGTTCTGCACGTCTTCCTTTCCTGCTGGCATTTATAGGAATCTTCGGCGGTATGGCCGCGTTCGGGCTGATCGGATTGTTCGTTGGGCCGGTGATCATGGCGGCGCTTCTGTCGATGTGGCGTGAATGGATATTCCGTCCGGTGCCCCAGAAATGATGGGAAGCCCGTCGTTCCTGGTGAACTGCTCGCTACGGCTGCCGGCACGTCGAGTGGACTACCGGAAGTCCCGCGTCTCCACTTTGATGGTATCGATGTGCAGATCGCGAAGAGCGAACAGTTCGAGCGGCTCGTCCCGCAGTGCCTTCAGCGCCCATAGCGCTTCCCGCGCCGTGCCAGGCCCATACTTTCGTTCATGGCGTCGGCTTCCGCCAACTGCACAAGCGAGGCCACGGGCACATCCGCGCGCCGCCAGAGGTCGTCGATGGAGGCGAGACGATGTGTCGTCCTTGTGATTGCCGTCGTCATGAACGTCCGCGGTTGGTCGTGATTTCGATTATTGCGCCTGCGATTCTGTCGCCTTCGACACGATCGCCTTCAGCGCCCGGTCATCGCATCGACGGCGCCCGTGGCACGGTCCTCGACCCCATGCCGCTTCGCGACGAAGGACGGCGTGTTGTAGGACACGAACGTGGCGCCCGCCTCGTAAAGCGGAACAACGTCGATGCCTGACAGGAGGACCACTTTCTACCCGTAGCGCTCCTCACAGAGAATGGCCTGAGTCAAAGCGCTGGAGCACGCTGCAGGTATGATTAGCGTTTCTACGCTCGCAGCCTAGAATGCCAACATATCGGGTTCGAACACATTATACGCTCACTTCAAGGAGCGCTGACGTGCCCCGTTATTATTTCGATATCCACGATTCCGGTGAAATAACCGAGGACGACGAGGGCTTAGAACTTCGCGATCTTGGGATCGTACAGAACGAGGCCGCACGCTCGCTGGCGGACATGGCCCGTGATGCTGTACGCTCGGGTGGAAGCAATTTAGTTTATTCCATGGCGATAAAGGTCCGAGACGATACGGGGCTGGTGATGCAAGTGAAGTTTTCTTTCCAAGTTGACCATAACTAGCGCCGTCGGCAGACGCTTCCCGGCGGTCTCTTTATAGGGAACCGGCGATCATTTTACGCGTCTAACAATGACACAATCGCCACGATTAAAGGACCGTCGTCTCATTAGCACGTTTGAGACACGTATCCGAACTGACGCTAATGGCCCTTAGCTGACGCGCGGCGATGTTCTTCCTGAAGTCCGCAAGTAACTCAAGGCAGACTTCGGTTGCTTGGTTAACGGCGGACTTTCTGAACCAAAGCCGCCGCCGGTTTGTAATTCGGCGGCGCGTCCTCTGCATCAATTCGGTGAAGCCATATCGCCCGTCCTCTTGAGCGCGACGACAAATTTA
>JBEVLH010000439.1:0-12756 GCA_040509255.1 Hyphomicrobium sp.
CTGATTTCGCGGCCTTGCCCGCTGTTTCCTGCGTCTGGCTGATGCCGTCGCCCGCCGATTTGGCACTTTTTTCGACCATTTCCTGCACGGTCTTGGGAGGCGGTTCGCTTGTGATAGGGGCGGGCGGTGGGCCGTCCGGCGCGGGGCTGGTTTCCACTTCCGTGCCGGGTGGTGGCGCCGCCGCATGATGCTGCGCGTCGGGCTTTGTCGCCGGGTGCTGAGCAAGAGAAGCATCCTCGGGCTCATCACCCGAATTTCCGCCGTCAAGAAATGCCGGGATCGGCAAGTCCTTGCGTTGCCCCGGGCAGGGGGCTGTGAGGGTCCGATCGATCGCGCAGCTGGCGTGTGAGCCCGCTTTCGCTAGGGTGGTGATGCAGTAGAACTTGCTGACCGTATCGAGCGTGGTATTGGGCGCGGAAGTGCCGCCGACGACGCAGGCGTAGTTGGCGTCGGGACCAGTGCATTTGACGCACAATTCCGTCGCTCGCGCATCAGCGGTGGCCAATAGCGTCAAGCTTCCCACGCAGCAGAGGAATTCCAGCCGAAGTCGCACTGTTGGATCCGTCAAAACCAAGGCAAAATTGCTGCCCTCAGACTAGGACGACTTTGCGGCAGCGACCATACACGGTTGATGTCTTCGGGAGTTACCTGTCGCGCCTTGCATTGCCGTGGTCTGCCCTCTATAGGGGGCCATTGCCCATTGATTTGGGGAGACGTGGCCGAGTGGCTGAAGGCAACGGTTTGCTAAATCGTCATACGCTTTATAGGCGTATCGAGGGTTCGAATCCCTCCGTCTCCGCCATTTACGAAAAATTTCCTTAGGGCCCGCCGGATACCCCGTATCTTGGCGTCACTCCATGTTCGCAGAGTGTTTCCCACACGCTGTTCACAACGATGCGTTCTGCGTCGTATTTCGCCGGGCGAAGGCGTTTCCGGCGGCACCATCATCTCAAAGGATGGAGCGCGGGTAGCGCGATGCCAATATTTGAAATGGAGATGGTCGTTATAGAAACGGCATAAGAACCTTCGGTGAAGCTTGAAACCTTTGCCTCATCCGCTGACCGCACGGCTTGTTCGGATTTTATCGGAGCGGTCCTTAGCATTTGCCCACACTTCTGGTGGCTCGGATTTGACCTCTCCCTGCGGCCACGCGAAGGCGACGTCTGCTGCGTCCCTCCCGGCGGCAATGCGCACGAGGGAATCCACCGAGCTCATGCGGGTCGGATCGAATGAAAACCATTCGCCACCCTGCGGCCCAATCAAATAGGCTTGAAACACAGCGTGAAAATCGGGCGGAGTTAGCCCATCTGCATAAACGCTAGCGTACCGAGCCGGAATTCCGAGCGCACGCGTCAGGGAAATCCCCAGATGCGCGAAGTCGCGGCAAACGCCTTCCTTCGCGTGGAAAACATCTGCCGCGTTCGTCCATGAGCCCGTGCTTCCCGCCTGGTAGGCGATGTTGTCGTGGATCCAATCGCAAATGGCCGTTACCCGGGTATGCCCTCGCGGCAATTCGCCAAAAGTTTGATCCGCGAAATCCGTGAACGTGTCCGAGGGGCAATATCGGCTCGGCGCGAGGTATTCGAGATATTCAAGCGGGAGGTTGGCGAACTTGAACTCACTGACCGAAGCCGGATCAAACTCCGCTGCGTTGACCTCGACGGTCGCCTCATAAGAGACCTCGACCGTTCCCGCTCCGAGCAGCGCACGAACTTTCCGGGTCATCGTTACCGGATCGCTGTAGATATCATAGCCTGTGCCCAAACTGTTTACTGGAATGCGCAGGCTTTCAGACTTGACGATCTGGCTGTCAGCTTTGGCGGCCTCGATCAGAAACACAAACTGCGTCGGCTCCGTTATTTCGTAGCGGAGCCGGCAACCGACCTTCATTTCCATCGTAAATCCTCTTTGCGCCGCAATAACGCAAAGTGGACTTTTCTGTTCCCTTCTGCAGAGGCGTTGAAGCTGCTCAGGCGCTCACTTGTGACAGCCCGAGCTTCTCCGCGGCGCGCACGAGGTCTGCCAGCGATCTCACGGCCATTTTCCGCATGACATGGCCACGGTGAATTTTCACGGTGATTTCGCTGAGGCCCAATTCGCCGGCAATTTGTTTGTTCATCAGCCCTTTCGTGACGTAGGCCATGACCTCTTTTTCGCGGGCCGTCAGGCTTTCGTAGTGGGCGGTTAACTCGGCGACGCTGAGGTCCGACTCGAGCTGCTTGCGGTCGGATTCGAGGGCTGAGAAAACCGCATCGAGCATGTCCTGGTCGCGGAACGGCTTGGTGAGAAAGTCAACCGCCCCGGCTTTCATGGCGCGCACCGACATGGGAATATCGCCGTGGCCCGTCATGAAAATGACGGGCATTCTCGCGCCGGACTTCGTAAGTTGAGTTTGAAAATCCAGACCACTGACGCCGGGAAGTCGGATGTCCAGCACCAGACAGCTTGGAACATCGGGAAGTTTTTTCTGCAAGAAGTCGGCGGCCGATCCGAACACTTCGACCTTCAGCCCCACGGACCTGAAGAGGCTGCTTAACGCGTCTCGCAATGATTGATCATCGTCGACGACATAGACGATCGAAGATCGTATTTCGGCGGAGCGATCGGAACCGGGATTGTTTTTCACGCTTTCTCCTCCGTCATCGGCAGGTGGATCGCGAAGGTCGCGCCTTGGCCCAATTCGGACGTCGCGACAATCTTACCGCCGTGGGTCTCCACAATCGAGCGACAGATGGACAGGCCCATGCCCATGCCTTCGGACTTCGTCGTATAGAATGCCGTGAAAAGTTTGCCGATGACAGCGGGGTCGATACCTGGGCCATTGTCGCCGACCTCGATAATAATCTCTTTTTCGGCGTTTTCGTCCAATGGTATCAGCGTGCCGATACGCAGAAAGCGCGGGCGGTCGACTACCGAGGACATGGCCTGGACAGCATTCACTGCTAGGTTAATCACCGCTTGCTGAAGCTGAACGCGATCGCCAAGAACCGGAGGCGGATCGCGCGAAAGGTCCAATTTCAACGCAACGTTCTTCGTCACCAGTTCGCGTTCTACGAGAAGCAGGACATCCTCGATCAACTCGTTGATATCGAGCGGTACACGGATGGGATCGGTCTTGCGCGTTAATGCCCGAAGTCTGGCGATGACGTCGCTCGCCCTGCGGCCGTTGCTGATCATCCGTTCGAGGGAGCTCTGGACTTCCTTAAGGTCCGGCACATCGCGTTGTAACCAGCGCAACGCCGCTTCGCCGTTCGTCACAACCGCCGCCAGGGGCTGATTGACCTCGTGCGCGATCGATGCGGTAAGCTCTCCGAGGGTCGTCAATCGGGTGACGTGGGCGAGTTCGCCTTGTGCCTTATGCAACTCGTCCTGCGAGTGCTTCTGATCGGTGATATCCGTGTTGGTCACCATGGTTGCGACGGGCCGGCCCTTGCCGTCGCGCTGCTGGGACCAACGGCTGGATACGATTACTTGTGAGCCGTCACGCCTTTCGTGGGCTATTTCTCCCTGCCACCTATCCGCATCTGCAAGCTCTTTACGGATCTGATCGAGTGGGGTCGAAAACTTTGATTTCAGCAGGTCGACGGCCACGCGCCCGACTGCTTCATCACTTTTCCAGCCGTAAAGCTCTTCCGCGCCGACGTTCCAGTATGTGATGACGTCATGATTGTCGCGGACATAGATTGCATCGTGCGTGAGGTCGAGAAGCGCTGCCTGATCTCGCAGGTCGTGCGTCGCCTGATTGTTTTTCAGAGCGAGAAGGGTCGTGACGAAGATGGCGCTCAAGCTGACGAGGCAACGGACAAGCGCGCTGCTCTCCAGGTCGTCCCAGTGTGCAATAGCGTAGCTGGCTACGGTGAGAAACACGCAGAGCGCGGCGATTGCCAGCAATCCCTCGCGGCTCAGAAAGCTCGCGGAAATCATGATGACGGCCACATACAGCACCGCGATGGCGATATCGAGCGGCGTGAAGGTGTCGATCAAAAAAATTGCGGTAGCGCCAACAAGGGCCAGCGCGGGATAGAAGTGCGAACTCGATCGTGCGGGAAGCAGGAGATCTTTGAACATCCAGGGCGCACCTGTCTTCGGCATTTCGTCTCAACGCATTTCGGCATCCGCGTGCGGGTGTGCCGGAGGGGCGGGGTATCAAGAGCGGCCGTCAATCGTCGGTAAGCGCGCCTGCGCGGGCACGCCATGAGACAAATAGTAGTTCCTGTTTGGAATGTTTGTGGAGGAAAGTATTCAAAGCCAATCGTTAAAATTAATTTCCAATGGCAATGGCAGCCCACCGGCCGGAGTGGGCTGTTAGAAGATATCGCTTAAACGATGGTTCGGATTTGAATTGCCTTTTGCGACGCCCGCAGATCGCTCTGCGGTCGTCCGAAGTCTTTAACCTTCCTTCGCCAGCGGCGGCTCGACCTGATCCGCAAGCTGCGGCGGAGGCGCATACACGTTCTTGGCGCGGCGGATTTTTCCGGATTGCTCTGGCTCGATGCGATCGACGATTTCGACGTGATAGCGGATCACGTCGGCTAGGCCCTCAGCCTGCAGTGACTGCAAGACGAGCTTGCGCAGTTTCTCCGCCGATAGCGTACGGCCAGGCAGAGGGACGGCACGCAGAACAAAGGTATTCAGGCCGGTCTGCAAGAATTGATGCTCGCCCAGGTCCGTTTCGGTGTGGAGCGCAAGCAGAAACACATAATAAGGGAGGTCGCGGATCTCTCCGTTCATGTTGAGCCAGAACTGGTCCTTTGCTCTGCCCTCCACTGCCTGGATGAGGGGCAGGAGACTTCCGCATTTGCACGGCTCTGGGCTAATAGTGACGATGTCGTCAATCTCATAGCGAATGATCGGCTGAGCGAGGTTGTAAAGGTTTGTCAGCAGCACTTTTTTCCCGGGAGTGCCGTTTGGAACCGGTTGGTTGTCAGCATCTACGACTTCAAGGAAGGCCAGTTCATCGTTGAGGTGGCTGCCGTGGGTTGCCTGACAGCCGCATGTCAACGCCATGCATTCCGCCATGCTGTAGATATTGGTCACGTGGACGCCGAATGCTTTCTGCACGCGTTCGGCAACGGCTTCCGGCAGCGGCTCGCTGATATTCGTTATCTGCTCGAGATCGCCGCTCAGCTTCAGGTTACCCGCCTCGAGTTCTTGTGTGATGGTTTCGAGCGCACTCGTGTAGCTGGTGATAAAGTTTGGCTGAAAGGTATTCAGCTTCTCGACGAGCAATTCGCGCGGATCGAATACAGAGAGACGGAGCAGCTTGATAAAGCGCCGGGCGCGCTCAGGGAAATAGTTGAAGAATGTACTGCTCGGGTAGAATCCGGGTTTCTGCGTAACAATCGCGAAACGCGCAGGATTGAACAGTCGCTGAAGATGGGGAAGAAAGCGGCGCGATACGGGCTTGCCGCGCGCGAACTGTGCCGCGAACGTCGTCAGGATGGCAGGTTTGTCCTGTACGATGATTGCCGGCTGTCCCTGGCTTCCGGACGTATGGCAAACGGCAAATTCCCCTTTGTAGTACGCGCCGACATTTGCGGGATCGGTCATGAAGCGCTCAAGGTCCGCGCGCCGGAGTGCCCGATCGGTGAGGATGTCGTCAAGGTTCGCCATCATGGCCGACTTGTTAAGAGTTGGCAGATCGGCGAGGGCGCAGGTATCGAGGTCGATTCCCTGAAATTGCTTACGATAATAGGGCGAGTTTTCGTTCGCGTAGCGCAGCAATTTGCGGAAGCGAGCTTCGCGTGCCTTGGCTCGGGCTTCTAGGTCGGCCGGGCGGGGGGGAAGGAGTGAGCGTATGGCGAGTGCCAGTTTCACTTGATCCGTAACTGCCCCGAGAAATCCTCTCATACGAGATAATCCGATGTTTTGTTTTTCGTAGAACCATAAGCCGGACGCGAAACGCCCGCTCTGGCTCGCGCCGTGACTACGTAGGACAATGATGGCCAAATGGGCAGCACAATTTGTGTTTTCCTCCGCCGCTTTGGGAAGGCCGAGGCGGCGTTAGTTCGTCAGTTGGCGCTCTGGCGCGGAAGGCTCCTCAGCGGGCCAGGCAGGGCAGCTTCGGCCTGAGCCTGCAATTCTGCTTCATGACGCCGCAGATACATGGAAACAGCGATGACGATCCCGACGGCGATCGCGATGCCAACCGCTCCGATTGGTCCCTGCACTTTGTGGATGCCTCGACCGAGCGTGTAAGCGGATATGCCTACGACGCTTGCCCAAACAAGCCCTCCGAGCGCGTTCGCGATGAGAAAACGCGGCCATGCCAGCTGATTGACGCCGGCAAGAAAGGCCGCAAGGAATCGCAATACTGCGAAAAAGCGCCCGAAGAAGACAACCGCGCCGCCGTATTTCAGGAAGAGATATTGCCCGAGTTTGATGCGGCCTTCGGTCAGCCCAACACGCGAGCCGAACTTCAACACAAGGCGATAGCCGAACGTTCGGCCAATCATATAGCCGATATTGTCTCCGACTATTGCACCGATGGTTGCGGCAGCGATGACCAATGCAATGTTGCCGTCATGAGTAGCGGCGTACACCGAGGCGACGATCAGAACGGCTTCGCCCGGCAACGGCACGCCCAGGCTCTCCAGGCCTACGATCAAGGCGACTGTCCAAATGCCATACGTCGCAAAAAGGTGGTGCAGCTCTTCAGGCGATATCAAAGGATTTCCTTATCGTGGATGGCGCGAACATTTTTGGATGGGCGTCAGCTGTAAGTGCCACATCATTTTGGTGTCAATCGTTCATCAGTCACGCCTAGGTCTGCTATCGGCTCTTCAGCCGGCATCCTCTTGCGGTCCGAACCCTGAACTGCGGGTTTTCTGGACCTCCCTGTCGCGCGGCGTCTCGCGCCAGCGGCAATCCGCCGTCAACCATTGCGGCAATTCGGCAAAAAACCCGACTTGCGGAATTGACTATTCAGTTTCAGAAATAGCGAATGTATTGGCTGCCAAAAGAAATGTGGGCGGATCGATCCTTGTCGCAATTGTCGTTTGGCATTGCGGGGGACACGGCGTTTAAAATCTTTTGCACGCCGGAATTGTCGCAGTATCGTGCACCAAATCATCAGCAACTCGCGGCGCGCGCACGATTTCATTTACGTAATGCGCGGTGGCGCCGCATTCTGACGCCTGTTTGCGAAATTCAGACCTATACGTTCGAACCTGATCGCGGCGACGCGATAGGTACGGTTCTTCTCGTTCACGGCTGGACCGGCGAAGCGTCTTTCATGACAGCAATAGCGGAGCCAATTCGCCGGGCAGGTTTTCGCGTCGTGCTGTTCGATTTGCCAGCACATGGCCTGAGTGGAGCTAGTTCTACGAACTTGATCGATTGTGCTCGCGCGACGGCCGAGATCGCGCGCGAATTCGGTCCTCTCAATGCTGTCGTTGCGCATTCATTCGGCGGAATGATCGCGCTGGTTGCGGCGGAGGGCTTTCCGCCGATGCCTCATAAAATTGACCTTCCGCGTATCGTTCTTGTCGCAAGCCCTAATCGCCTGGCGGACGTCACGTCGGACTTTTCCGAGCATTGGGGCCTGACATTTGCTGGACGAAGGGCTTTCGAACATCGGCTTGAGCGCGTCGGCGGTCGGTCGATCGGATGCTTTACTGTCGTCAAGCTTTTGAAGGCCACGGGGAGCAAAGCACTCGTGATTCACGATCGCGACGATGATGACATTTCTTTCCGATGCGCAGAAGAAATTTGCGCTGGTGTCGATGCGACGGAATTACGCGCATTCGATGGGTTCGGGCATCGAAACATTCTTTTTGGTCCGCCAGTGATGCGCGCGATCGCTTCCTATCTAATAGGTCAATGAGAAATCGAAAACGCGATATTGCCCTATGGCTATATCGGATGACGGAAATTGCGCAGTTTCCGACTTTTTGGCTGCATTGAACAAAGAGATGATGAGTTTAATATAACGACCGTCGGCGACGACTAAGTTCAACCGCCGCCAGCCTCTTGATCATTACGTGCCGGGAACTTTCAATGATCACTCTCCAAATCAATGGCCAGTCTCGTGACGTCGAGGCTGGGCCTGATACACCGCTTCTGTGGGCGTTACGCGATGTTCTCGGGATGACCGGGACAAAATTCGGGTGCGGGATCGCTCAGTGCGGCGCGTGCACCGTGCACCTCGATGGAGAAGCTGTTCGCTCTTGTCAGCTTTCGATTGGGTCAGTCGGCAACCGTCCGATCACGACAATTGAAGGCGTCGGTTCGAGCGAGATTGGTGCGAAGGTTCAGAAGGCCTGGCTCGACCTCGAGGTCGTACAATGCGGTTATTGCCAGTCCGGGCAGATCATGTCCGCGGCCGCGCTTTTGGCTCATAAATCCAATCCGAGCGACGATGATATCGACGCCGCCATGGCCGGCAATATTTGTCGCTGTGGCACGTACGTCCGCATTCGCGAAGCCATCAAAAAAGCCGCTACGGCATAGGGGAGGCTCTCATGCGAGCAAATGTTTCCGCCGAAGCGCGCGGTCTCTCGCGGCGCGAACTTTTGAAGGCCGGTGCCGCAGGATTTCTGCTGGTCAGCTTCCGAATGCCCTTTGCCCATGCGGCTGGCGACACGTTCGCGCCGAATTCGTTCATTCGTGTCGGTGATGATGACATCGTAACCCTGATCATGCCCCAGGTTGAAATGGGGCAAGGCATTTACACGACCGTTGGGATGATTTTGGCCGACGAGCTCGATGCCGATTTCAACAAGGTGGTCTTGCAGCATGCGCCGCCGGCCAAAGAGTACATCAATCCGATTTTCGGCGTACAGGCGACTGGCGGCTCGACCTCGGTACGTGCGTTCTGGGATCCGCTGCGCAAGGCGGGAGCGTCCGCTAGGGCGATGCTCATCGAGGCGGCCGCACAGCAATTGGGTGTCGACGCTTCGACCTGCCGGACGTCGAACAGTGAAGTGATCCACGACGCCAGCGGACGGAAGCTCGGCTACGGCGCCATAGCTGCCCTAGCAGCCACGATGAAACCTGTCGCAGATCCGAAGCTCAAGTCGGCGAAAGATTACACGCTCATCGGCACACCGGTGAAACGCAAGGACACGCCCGATAAAACCAATGGCAAATCGCAATACGGGATCGACGCGATGCCGGCAGGCGTCAAGTTTGCCGCAATTGCGCAGTGCCCGGTTTTCGGCGGTAAGACCGGCCACGTCGACGACAGCAAGGCAAAGACGATCAAAGGCGTTCAGCAGATCGTAGTTCAAGACGATTTTGTTGCGGTCGTGGGCGACACGACATGGACCGCGCTGCAGGGTCTCGATGCTCTCGACGTCACATGGGACGAGGGGCCGAACGCCTCGGTCAATTCGGCCCAGATTTGGGAAGCGCTGAGAACCGCGAGCACAGGCAACGGCGCGGTCGCGAAGGAAGCTGGCGACATCAAGGCAGCATTCGATGGCGGCACACGACACGATGCCGTCTACGAACTTCCCTTCCTCGCCCACGCGCCGATGGAACCCCTGAACTGCACTGTCCACTATACCAAAGATGCCTGTGAGGTCTGGACCGGGACGCAGGTCATTGGTCGCGTACAAGAGGACGTCGCCAAGGCCGTCGGCTTGCCGATCGAAAAAGTTACCGTTCACAATCTCTACATCGGCGGCGGTTTCGGCAGACGGCTCGAACAGGAGATGACCGTCAAGGCGGCACTCATTGCCATGCACGTCGACGGCCCCGTCAAAGTCACGTGGCGGCGGGAAGAAGATATGCAGCACGATGTCTACAGGCCGATTTATCACAACTCCGTCTCGGCCAGCGTGAAAGACGGCAAGATCGTCGGCTGGACGCACCGCATCACCGGATCGGCCGTCATTGCTCGCTGGCTACCTCCGGCCTTCAAAAACGGCGTCGATATTGATGCAGTCGACGGCGCTGCCGACGAGCCCTATGGCTTCCCCAATCTCAAAGTGGAGTACATCCGCGCAGAGCCGCCAGCAGTCCCGACGGGGTTCTGGCGCGGCGTCGGGCCGAACAATAACTTCTTCACGATTGAGAGTTTCGTCGACGAGATCGCGCACAAAGAGAAAGTCGATCCGGTTGAATTCCGACTGAAGCATCTCGACGGCAATCCGCGCCTTCAGGCTGCCATTCAACTGGTGGCGGCGAAGGGGAACTGGGGCGCTCCGCTTCCGGCGCGAATGGGCCGTGGGATCGCCGCACAAAATGCGTTTGGCAGTTTCATCGCGACGATATGTGAAGCCGAAGTGGACGAGAGCGGCGAAGTCCGTGTCCATCGGCTGGTGTCAGCTGTTGACACCGGAATTCAGGTCAACCCCGACACGATCATCGCACAGCTGGAAGGCGGGCTTATCTTCGGATTGACAGCGGCCCTCTTCGGCGAAATCACCATTGCGAAGGGGCGAGTCGAACAAAGCAACTTCAACGATTATCGCATGCTTCGCATCAACGAAGCGCCCAAAATCGAAGTGCATCTCATTCCCAGCACACAGCATCCCGGTGGAATCGGAGAGACGGGGACGACGGCTTCGGCTCCCGCTCTGGTCAACGCACTCTTTGCTGCGACGGGCGTGCGGCTTCGAAGGCTTCCAATCGATCGCGACGCGTTAGCCGGGAGAAAGCCGGTATGAAACGCCTTTATTGGATTTTGCTTTCGCTGGCCGCGCTTGCTTGCGTCATTGCGGCGTGGATCATCTACGTGCCGTCACCGACCGCGTTCGCGAGCGGAGGTACGGTCGCGCTCGGAGATTACAAGGATGCCAATCCGACGGGCGTGCCGGCAAGTCTGGCAAAAGCCGATGTTGTAGAGCGTGGCGAATACCTGACGCGTGCCGCGGACTGCGAAGCTTGCCACACCGCAAAAGGCGGCGAACCTTTCGCCGGCGGTCTTGCGTTCAAGCTCCCGTTTGGAACTCTCTACTCGCCAAACATCACTCCCGACAAAGACACCGGTATTGGCAAGTGGACGGACGCCGATTTCATTAGGGCGATCCACAAGGGGATCGCACCCGATGGCTCGCGTTTTTATCCGGCATTTCCGTATCCGTCCTACACGCTGCTGACCAAGGACGATGCACTGGCGATCAAAGCGTTTCTCTTCAGTCTGAAGCCAATCAACAAGGAAGCACCGCCCAATACGCTGGTGTTTCCGTTCAATCAGCGCTGGCTCATGGCCTTCTGGTCTTTCTTCTACAACAGCAATGAGCGATATCGGCCGAATCCCAGCCAAAGTGCCGAATGGAACCGCGGTGCATACCTAGCGGAGGCGCTGGGTCATTGCGGTGAGTGTCATACGCCGCGCAATCTTATGCAGGCCGTCGACAACAAGAAGAAGTTCGCCGGTGCGGTTACCGCTGGTTGGCGCGCTTACAACATCACGCAGGACAAGACGAGCGGCATCGGCAGCTGGGACGTGGAGACGACGGCCAAATTTCTCGCTCACGGCCACGTCGAGGGTTTAGGCACGGCGTCCGGGCCGATGGGTGAAGCGATCGATATGAGCCTGAGGCACATGAAGCCCGAGGATATTGGTGCGCTGGTCACCTATCTGAAAACAGTGCCGGCGATCGCGGACTCGTCTCTGCCGCTTCCGAAGACGATGCTTGCCTCCGCTTTCCCAGGTGACAAGGACATTGACGAAAATGCCCGTGGGGCCAAGATTTTCGCCGGTGCATGTGCCGGGTGTCACGGGTGGACGGGCAAAAGCCCCATCCTATCGTATGCGGACTTCATCGGCGCCCGAACGGTGAATGACCCGACGGCGCAGAACGTTGCGCAGGCCGTGATCTGGGGCGTAACCCGTCATTCACCAAATGGCGCTGTTACGATGCCGGGTTTCGGAAATGCATACTCCGCCGAGGAACTCGCGGCCGTCGTCAACTATGTGACGTCGAGGTTCGGTGCCGAGAAGTCCCACATTACGGCAAAGGACATCGGAGCGATCGGGAAACAGGCGTCCCAGTAATTGCTGGGGAGGACGGTTCAAAGGGACAGCGCGGTCGAGCTGAGGTCTTTGACTCGCTATGCGCTTGCCCCCATGACCGGCGAAAGATAGGAAGCTCAAACGGCATGGCATTCGGCCGTTCCCGTTGCATTTCGAGTTTCGATGTCTGGCGCGGCAGGACGTTCAACGCCGAACTCGGTCCGTCCGAGGATCGGAGAACTGGCAAACCTGCCGGTGTTCTTCAAGCTCGGGGGCAAGCGCGTCGTGCTTGTCGGAGGTGGCGAGCCGGCGCTTTGGAAGGCGGAGCTTCTAGCGGCAACCGGCGCCCGGGTCGACGTCTTTGCCGAAACATTCGCCGACGGCTTTCGCGAATTGGCGTCAGCACCACCGAACGGCGCAATCACCCTCGTCCCTCATGGATGGGCGCCTGCCGATCTTGAAAATGCGGCGCTTGCAGTCGGCTCCTTCACGGACGAAACAGAAGCGGCGACGTTTGCGTCGGCGGCGCGAGCAGCCGGTGTTCCGGTCAATGTCATCGATCGTCCCGCCTTCTGCGATTTCCAGTTCGGCGCGATCGTCAACCGATCGCCGCTCGTTGTGGGGATATCGACTGACGGGGGCGCGCCCGTTTTCGGGCAGGCCATTCGGTCTCTGATTGAAGGTCTGCTACCGGACAGCTTCGGACAATGGGCTGCCGCTGCTCTCAATTTGCGGCGCGATGTTGATAAGATCGGCGATACGCCCGAAGAGAAGCGCGCGTTCTGGCGGCGGTTCGCCGATCTCGCGATCAGGCGTTCCGCTCGGGGACCAACTGAGACTGAACTTGCGCA
>JBEVLH010000440.1:0-3190 GCA_040509255.1 Hyphomicrobium sp.
TCCATCCGCATGCGGGATGGGTCGAGCATGATCCGGAAGAATTGCTTGCCAACATTCGCCACTGCCTCAATGCGGCAGGCAAGATCGATGCGATCGGACTCGACAATCAAGGTGAGAGCTGCCTCGCGTGGGACGCGGAGACGGGAAGCGCTTTATCGCCAATTATCGTGTGGCAGGATAATCGGACAGCGGACGCGGTCGCGCGACTTAAAGCTGACGGGGCGTCGTCGCTTACTTTGTCGCGCGCCGGGCTTCCCCTCGACGCTTATTTCTCGGCGTCCAAACTTGCCTGGATTGTGAATAATGTGCCGGCCGCCAGAGACGCACTTAGCGCCGGACGGCTGCGGCTTGGGACGACAGATGCTTTCTTCCTCGATCGCCTGACCGGCAATTTCGCAACCGACGTCACGACGGCATCACGGACGTCGTTGATGGATCTCGAAACCGGGAAGTGGGACCACGATCTTTGTGAACTTTTTGGCGTGCCGATCGCCTGCCTTCCCGAGATCCGCCACACAGTGGCAGATTACGGTCGCATCGATGGCGTTCCGGTTACCGCAGCCATCGTCGATCAGCAGGCGGCGTTGTACGGCCATGGCAGCCGCGTGCCGGGCGACGCCAAGATAACCTTTGGAACCGGGGCATTCGCGTTGGCCGTTACGGGTGCCGAGATTGCGCGTGCTCCGGAGGAAGGCTTGCTGCCGACCGTCGCGTGGGCAATCGACGGCAAGACGACTTTCGCAGTCGACGGTGGTGTTTACGATGCAGGGTCGGCGGTGGAGTGGGCACGCCGGATCGGGCTCGTTTCGGATCTGGAGCGAGACCTCGAAGGGTTCGACGAAGCTCCCGCGATCGAGCGCGGCGTGGTCTTCGTGCCGGCGCTGTCCGGCCTCGCGTGTCCGCATTGGGACCGGACGGCGGCTTCGCTCTTTCTCGGCATGTCGACGGCGACCACGCAGTCCGATTTAAGGCAAGCGCTACTCGAAGGCATTGCGCTTTCGGCCGCGGACGTCGTCACTGCAATGCATAGCCGGGTTCCGATCGGCAAATCGATCGCGATCGACGGTGGACTTGCGCGCAGTCGATACTTCGCGCAATTCCTGGCCGACGTGCTGGGCCGCGATGTCATCGTATCGGATTTCGACGAACGGACGGCATTCGGCACTGCCAAACTCGCGGCACTCGGCGCGGGCATCACACTGCCGGAGCCTCCCACGGCGTCGATCACTTTCCAGCCCCGGATCGAAGACAGCTCACATATCCGCAAGCGCTTTCATGACGCAGTTGCCCGCTCGAAGGGGTGGCGGGATTTAAGCGACGAATAGACAGCCGGATTAGCAATTACGGCGGCGCGCACCTACATGATGTGGCAGTCCGGAGGACGCCATGGCCGCACTTTCAATTCTCGATCTCGTTCGCGTAACGCAAAGCACCGATGCCCGCGGGGCCCTCGATAATGCGCGCGATCTCGCGGCCCACGCCGAGAAATGGGGTTACAAGCGGTTCTGGGTTGCCGAGCACCACAACATGCCGGGCATCGCCAGCGCGGCCACGTCCGTCGTTATCGCTCATATCGCTGCCGGATCAAAAACGATCCGCGTCGGTGCAGGGGGAATCATGCTCCCCAATCACGCGCCGATCGTCATCGCGGAGCAGTTCGGAACGCTGGCGCGGCTCTTTCCAGGCCGTATCGACCTTGGCCTCGGGCGCGCTCCGGGCACCGATCAAGTCACGGTGCAGGCGCTGAGGCGGCAACAGACGGCGACGGACACCTTTCCGCAGGACGTCCTGGAGCTTCAGAACTACTTTAAATCTGCGGCGGCGAGCGAACGTGTTCAGGCGGTCCCGGCCGCGGGAACGAACGTGCCGCTGTGGATCCTGGGGTCGAGCACGTACGGCGCGTATCTCGCGGCGGAGTTAGGCCTGCCCTACGCGTTCGCATCCCACTTCGCGCCGGAGCAATTGCTGCCCGCGCTCGAAATCTATCGCAGCCGCTTCCAACCGTCCGAGCAACTCGACCGCCCGCATGCGATGGTCGGCGCCAATGTGATAGCGGCCGAGACCGACCGCGAAGCGCGATACCTGGCGACGACACAGCAGATGTCGTTCGCAAACCTGCTTCGGGGCGCGCGGGGGCTGAGCCAGCCGCCGATCGAGGATATCGAAGCCTATTGGACGCCGCGCGAGAAGGCTCAAGCGAAGTCAATGCTCGCGCGTTCGATCGTTGGATCCGCCGATACCGTTCGCAAGGGACTCAATGCCCTTGTTGACGAAACGGCCGCAGACGAGGTTATGGTCGTATCAGACATCTATGACCACGCCGCGCGGCTGCGTTCATTCGAGATCATCGCGGAAGCGAACAAAGCCGCCGCCGAGCGCCAACTCTGTACGGAGACGTGAGCCCTGGGCACAGACGACAGCGACGACCTTCCGCAAGCGAGCAAGCTCACGCGGACCAAACAGCGGTGGGCACGGGAAGGGCGTTTCCTGACCGGACGAACGGCGCGGCCCGATGCGGATCGCCTTCCTCCGGGCCAGCATCTCGTCCGCGATTGGCCGGTTCTCGATCTCGGGCAGCAGCCGGACATCCCGCTCGACAAGTGGCAGCTCGACATCGACGGCGCCGTGGAAAATCCGGCCAGCCTTGATTGGGCTGCGTTTCAGCGCGAACCGCAAAGTGGAACGACGTCGGACATCCACTGCGTAACGACATGGTCGCGTTACGACAACCGCTGGACTGGCGTGGCAACGCGCGAACTCCTCGACCTCGTCATGCCGACAGCGGAGGCGCATTTCGTCGTCCTGCACAGCTAT
The DNA here is from genome assembly GCA_040509255.1 of Hyphomicrobium sp. Lineage (GTDB taxonomy): Bacteria > Pseudomonadota > Alphaproteobacteria > Rhizobiales > Hyphomicrobiaceae > Hyphomicrobium_B. The sequence continues at coordinate 2,815 of JBEVLH010000440.1, forward strand.
GACCGCTACACGACCAATATCACGCTCGAAGATTTTGCGTCTGAGGATGCCGTCGTGGCGCACAGCTGGGAGGGAAAACCGCTCACGCGCGAGCACGGCGGCCCGGTCAGGCTTGTCGTGCCGCATTTGTATTTCTGGAAGAGCGCCAAATGGCTGAAGCGCATCGAATTCGTCACACGCGACGCGCCGGGCTTCTGGGAGGTGAACGGCTATCACAATCGGGCCGATCCGTGGAAAGAGCAACGCTACTCGGACGACTGATTGGTTAAAGCCGCCTTTTGCGGCTATCCGCCAGAATCAAGCATCGACGACGACCGACTTTGCCATCGTTTGGGCAAAGCTCTCCCGATATGGTCCGGCACCAGGGAGCATAAAA